>QHSB01000567.1 GCA_003220335.1 Candidatus Rokuibacteriota bacterium | reverse complement strand
CTGTTCGAGGAGATTCGCTACGACGCGGCCGGCCAGCCGCTGGCCGCCAGTTATATGGACTACGCGCTGCCGCGCAGCGACGACGTGCCGCCGATGCAGATCGATCACCTCGAGACGCCCTCGCCGCTGAACCCGCTGGGCCTCAAGGGCGTCGGCGAATCCGGCACGCTGCCCGTCGCCGCCGTGGTGGCCTCGGCAGTCGAGGACGCGCTCGCCGAGCGCGGGATCCGCGTCGAGCAGATGCCGCTCACGCCGGCGGCGCTGCGCCGGCTGCTGCGTCCGGAGCTCGGGTAGCTTGACACGGCCTCGGCAACGCAGTTTCATGGCCGCGCGCGCCGCGTGCGCGCGTTGGGAGGTCTGATGCGCTCGGATCGCGTGCTCGCGACCATCGATTTCCACACGGCCGGGATCGGGATGCGGCTCCTCACGAGCGGCCTTGGCCACCTGCCGGGTGCCACCATCGCGGACAAGCGCCGGTGGTTCCAGGAGCATCTCGACCATCTCCGAACGGGCCTCTGCCTGGAGCCCCGGGGTCACCGGGGAATGCTGATCGCGGTGATGACCGAGCCGGTGACGCCCGGCGCGCAGTTCGGGCTGTTCTTCATCTATCCCGGCGGCTATTACGTCTCCTGCGGCGAGGGCACGATCGGCGCGGCGACAGTGGCGATCGAGACCGGGATGGTCGAGCGCCAGGGCGCCGAGACGCGGATCGTCATCGACACCGAGGCCGGCGCCGTGGAGACGATCGCCCGCTCGGAGGGCGATCGCGTGCGTGCCGTCACGCTGAAGTGGACGCCCTCGTTCGTGGCCCTGCCCGATCAGGTGGTGGAGGTCGAGGGCGTCGGCGAGGTCCCGCTCGACATCGCGGTCGGTGTCGGCAACGTCTTCGCCGTCGTGCAGGCGGAGCACGTCGGCGTCGCGGTCCGGCGCGAGCAGGTCAGGCGGATCGCCCAGCGCGGGATGGCCGTCCGCGAGGCGGTGAACGCCCAGCTCCGCATCGACGTCCCGGGCGTGGGCAAGACCACCGTCGACAACGTCCTCGTCCACGAGCTGCCGGACGCGCAGGGCGTGTCGCCCAACGCGCTCGTGTGGGGCCCGGGCCAGGTGGACGCAGCACCCTGCGGCTCCGGCACGTGCGCGCGCATGGCGCTGTTTCACCACCGGGGCATGATGACCGTCGGCGACACGTTCGTGAGCCGCGGGCTCCTCGGCCTCGACTTCACGGGGCGCATCGCGGGAGAGAGCGCGGTGGAGGGGCGCGCCGCGATCCTGCCGGAGATCACGGGGACGGCCTATCTCACCGGCTTCAGCCAGTTCCTGTTCGATCCGGCCGATCCCGTGCGGGCCGGATTCCTCCTCGACGCGTGAGGCGCCCGCGATGAAGACGCTCGTCCTCGGTGGCGGGGTCGTCGGCGTCACGACCGCGTACTTCCTGGCCAAGGCCGGCCACGAGGTCACGCTCGTCGAAGAAAAGGACGCCGTCGGGCTCGAGGCGACCGGCGGCAACGCGGGGATCATCGCGCCCGGCCACTCGTTCGCGTGGGCGTCGCCGCGCGCGCCGCGCATGCTCTGGCAATCGCTGCGCGGCGCGGAGACGGCGATCCGCGTCCGGCTCACCGCCGACCCGCGGCTCTACGCGTGGGGCCTGCGCTTCCTGCGCGAGTGCACGTCCGAGCGCGCGCGCCGCAACACGCTCATCAAGCTCCGTCTCTGCCAGTACAGCCAGCGAGTGATGGACGAGCTGGTGCGCGCGGAGGGCATCGAGTATCAGGCGATCTACAAGGGCGCCCTCTACATGCATCGCGACCCCGCCGAGTTCGAGGCGGGCATCAAGAAGATGGCGCTGCTGGCCGAGCACGGGCAGAAGCAGGAGATCCTGGACGCGAACGCGCTGGCGCGGCTCGAGCCCGCGTTCGAGCCGGTCAAGAGCAAGATCGCCGGCGCCATCCGCGACCTCGGCGATTCGAGCGGCGACTCGCGCCTGTTCAGCGAGGCGCTGGCGCGCGTCGCACGCGACAAGCACGGCCTGACGATCAAGCTCGGCACGCGCGTCGGCGCCCTGCGCGCGGACGGCGACCGCATCGGCGGCGTGGTGACGAACGGCGGCCTGCTCACCGCGGACAGCTACGTGCTGGCCCTCGGCGTGGGCGCGCCGATCGTCGCGCGGACCGCCGGCGTGAGCCTGCCGATCTATCCGGCCAAGGGCTACTCGTCGACGTTTCCGCTCAAGCCCGGTGGTCTCGCGCCGACGATCTCCGGCGTCGACGAGCAGTGGCTGGTCGGCTGGTCCCGGCTCGGCGACCGGCTGCGGCTGACGTCGACCGCGGAGTTCGCCGGCTACGACTGGGGCTGGACGCCGCGCGACTTCAACAACATCCTTCGGCTCGCGCGCGACCTCTTTCCCGAGGCCGCCGACTACGAGCGCGGCGAGTACCGCGCGTGCCTGCGCCCGATGACGCCCGACGGCCCGCCCATCCTCGGCCTCGCCCGCCACCGCAACCTCTTCCTCAACTGCGGGCACGGTCACATGGGCTGGACGATGGCGTGCGGCACCGCGCGTATCGTGACCGACCTCATGACCGGCCGGATGCCGGACCTCGACCTGGAGGGGCTGACCGTCCGGCGGTGACAGGGAGACTCTCATGAACTACGGTGTCGTGCTTCCGATCTGGCAGCTGACGATCGCTGACGCGGAGTCGCTGACGGCTCGAGCGGAGCAGCTGGGTCTCGACGGCGTCTTCGTTCCCGACCACATCCTGGCCAAGCCGGCCACGACGCAGCACTATGGTGGCCACTGGCCCGATCCCTTCTCGCTGCTCGCGTATCTGGCGGGGCGGACGCAGCGCATTCGCCTCGGCGCCAGCGTCATCGTGCTGCCGTACCGGAGCGCCCTGGTGGCGGCCAAAGCCGCCGCCACGGTCGACCAGGCGTCGGGCGGCCGCTTCATCTTCGGCGTCGGCGTGGGCTGGGACGAGGCCGAGTTCGAGGATCTCCGCCTGCCCTTCCGCGAGCGCGGACGTCTGAGCGACGACTACATCCGGGCCATCAAGGCCGCCTGGGCCAACGATATTCCGGAGTACAAGGGCAGCCACGTGAGCTTCAGCGGGGCCACGTTCTCGCCCCGTCCTCTGCAGCGGCCGCACCCGCCGATCTGGGTCGGCGGGGCGCCGGGCGCCGTGTCCGCGCCGGCGGTGCGCCGCTGCGCCGAGCTGGGCGACGCCTGGCATCCGCTGGGGCTCAGCCTCGGCGATATCGAGAAAGGCTTCGCGACGCTGCGCGACCTCGCCGTCCGGCGCGGCCGGCGCGAGGCGCTCGGCCTCGCGCCGCGTAATCTGCTCGACCTCACGGAATCGCCGAAGGGGAGCGGGCGCGCGGCGTTTGCTGGCTCCGTGGCCGAGGTGGCGTCCGACGTGCGCCGGGTGCGGGCGCTCGGCGCCGAGTGGATGACGTTCGACCTGCCGCGAGCGGGCGTACCCGCGATGGTGCGCGCGATGGAGCGCCTGGCCGGAGAGGTGAAGCCGGCCGTCGATGCCCAAGATGCCTGACATCATCCCGGTCACCGATCTGCGACAGCATGCGGCGGCGGCTCTCAAGCGGGTTCGCGCGACAAAGGAGTCCCTCGTCATCACACAACGAGGGAGGGCGGCGGCCGTCATGCTCAGCGTCGAAGCGTACGAGCGCGCCGAACGTGAACGGCACATCCTTCGGCTACTCGCGCGCAGCGATCGCGAAATCCGAGCCGGGAAGGGATATGCGCTCGATGACGTTATGGTGGAGGCCGATCGCCTGCTCGCTGATACGTGAGACTGCGAGTCCGCTTCACGCCATCCGCCCGGCGCCAGTTTCTCGACGCGATCCTTTTCTGGTAGCTACTTCTCGCCGAGGTAGGTCTTGCGCACGAGGTCCGAGCGCAGCAGCGCGGCGGCGGCGTCGTGCAGCACGATGCGGCCGGTCTGGATCACGTAGCCCCGGTGCGCCACCCGCAGCGCCATCCGCGCGTTCTGCTCGACGAGCAGGATCGTCGTCCCCTGGCGGTTGATGTCCTGGATGATGCGGAAGATCGTCTCGACGAGGATCGGCGACAGACCCATCGAGGGCTCGTCGAGCAACAGCAGGCCGGGGCGCGCCATCAGCGCGCGAGAGATGGCGAGCATCTGCTGCTCGCCACCGGAGAGGGTACCGCCCTTCTGGGTGACGCGCTCGCGCAGGCGCGGGAAGAGCGCGAAGACGCGCTCGAGATCGGGCGCGATGCCGTCCCGGTCCGAGCGCACAAAGGCCCCGAGCTCGAGGTTTTCCAGCACGCTCATGCGCGGGAAGATGTGGCGGCCCTCCGGCGACTGCGCGATGCCCAGGCGCACGATGCGGTCCGTACTCATGGCGTCGAGGCGAGTCCCGTTGAAGCTCACGCTGCCCCGCCGCGGCCGCACGAGGCCCAGGATCGTGCGCAGAGTCGTGGTCTTGCCGGCGCCGTTGGCCCCGATCAGCGTCACGATCTCACCGCGCTCGACGGAGAGCGACAGTCCGCGCAGGGCCCGGATGTTGCCGTAATAGGTGTGGACGTCGGCGAGGTCGAGCACGGCGCCTAGGGAGGCGTGCTCCGGGCCGCCGGCTCCTGCTCGTAGCCGGTGCCCAGGTAGGCTTCGATCACGCGGGGATGACGCTGGATCTCCGCCGGCGTGCCCTCGGCGATCCGCGTGCCGTAGTCGAGCACGGTGATGCGGTCGGAGATCCGCATGACGACCTCCATGTCGTGCTCGATGAGCAAGATCGACAGCGACAGCTCGCGCCGCAGCAGCCCGATCAGGTCGGTCAGCGTCTCGGTCTCGCGCGGATTCATTCCCGCCGTCGGCTCGTCGAGCAGCAGGAGCCGCGGCTCGGTCGCCAGCGCGCGGGCGATCTCCAGCCGGCGCTGATCGCCGTACGGGAGGTTACGGGCGAGCTCGTCTTCCTTGCCGATCAGACCGACGAACGCCAGCAGGCCGCGCGCCCGCTCGCGCGCGCGGCGCTCCTCCGCGATCACCCCGGGCGGCCGCAGCACGGCGCCGGCCACGGTGGCGGCGAGACGGCAGTGCTCGCCGACCAGCACGTTGTCGAGCACGGTCATGTGCGGGAACAGGCGGATCGACTGGAAGGTGCGGGCGATCCCGCGCGCGACGATGGCGTTGGGCCGCAGCCCGACCAGG
Organism: Candidatus Rokuibacteriota bacterium; assembly: GCA_003220335.1. Taxonomy (GTDB): domain Bacteria; phylum Methylomirabilota; class Methylomirabilia; order Rokubacteriales; family CSP1-6; genus AR12. The sequence goes on along the minus strand of QHSB01000567.1, from coordinate 1,332 downwards.
CTGGCCCCCGCGAACGTGATCCGGCCGGCGTCGCTCCGCGCGAGGCCGGTCACGACGTTGAAGAACGTCGTCTTGCCCGCGCCGTTGGGACCGATGAGACCGATGATGGCGCCGCGCGGAACGACGAGGTCGACGCCGTTGAGGGCGACGACGCCGCCGAAGGCCTTGGTGACGCCCCGCACGTCGAGGATCGCCGCCTCGTGCGCGGTGGGGCCGGACGTCACGCGCTCGCGCAGCCAGGCGGGAATCGCGTCGACGCGGAGCGGGGGTGACGGCTCGGGAGCGACCGGCTCGTCGACGTCGTCGCCGGCGGCGATCGGCTGGACCCGCCGCCCGGCGAGGCCTTGTGGCCGCAGGAGCATGACGAGCACGAGGCCGAGGCCGAAGAAGAACCAGCGCCAGAGGGTCAGGTCGATCGACGCCAGCACGGGCATGCCCGTCGTCCGTCCCAGCCAGCGGACGAGGAACGTCGTCTGCGACAGCACGACGCGGTCGAAGACGGTGATGAGCATCGCGCCCAGGATCACGCCGCGAATGCTGCCCGCGCCGCCCAGCACCACCATGCAGAGCAGCATGATCGACACCTGGAACTCGAAGGCGCCGGGCGTGATGGCCTGCAGCTTGGCGGCGTAGACGGAGCCCGCGAAGCCCGAGAACGAGGCGCCGAGCGCGAAGGCCAGCAGCTTGGTCGAGACGGGATTGACGCCGGTGCAGTCCGCGGCCGTCTCGTCCTCCCGGATGGCCATCCACGCGCGCCCCAGCCGCGAGTCGCGCAGCCGGCTCATCGCCCACACCGACAGCGCGCCGATGACGAGGATGAGGAAGTACCACGGCACCGGGTCCGTCTCGAAGGGCACGCCCGGCAGGTACGGGCGGCCCACCGGGTTCACGCCGTTCTCGCCGCCGGTGAGGTTGAGCCGCTCGATCGGCCGCCACGTGCCGATCTCCACGGTGACGTCGCCGAGGTTGCGGATCGCCACCGGGATGATCTCGCCGAACCCGAGGGTGATGATGGCCAGGTAGTCGCCGCGCACGCGCAGCGTCGGGGCGCCGATCACGACGCCGAGCAGCGCCGACATCGCGGCCGCCACCCAGATGCACAGCCAGAAGCTCCAGGCATGCCCGTAGAGGGGCGAGCCGAGCACGGGCGAGTTGAGCAGTCCCATCGCGTAGGCGCCGATGGCGAAGAACGCCGCGTAGCCGAGGTCGAGCAGCCCCGCGTAGCCGACGACGATGTTGAGCCCCAGCGCGAGCAGCACGTAGATCATCCCGTCCGACACGGCGTGGACGGTCTGCCATCCCAGCGCTCGATCGACGAACGGGTACAGGAGC
>QHSB01000566.1 GCA_003220335.1 Candidatus Rokuibacteriota bacterium | reverse complement strand
ATGCTGCCGATCGTCGTGCGCACGAGCGAGGAGATGGTGCGACTGGTGCCGGCATCGCTGCGTGAGGCGGCGCTGGCGCTCGGCATCCCCGAGTGGAAGATGCTCCTGCGCATCGTGCTGCCGACGGCGCGCGCCGGCATCATCACGGGCGCCATGGTCGCGATCGCGCGGGTGGCCGGCGAGACCGCGCCCCTCCTGTTCACCGCCTTCGGCAACCGGTTCTGGCACCAGGGCCTCGACCAGCCGATCGCCGCGCTGCCGTTGCAGGTCTTCGCCTACGCGATCTCGCCGTACGACGACTGGCACCGCCAGGCATGGGCGGGGGCGCTCGCCCTCATCGGCATGGTCTTCGTGGTGAGTCTCGCCGCCCGCGTCGTGACGAGCGGCCGCTTCACGGGGGTGAGGTGACATGGCGGATGGCATCCTCGTCAAGAATCTCAACGCGTGGTTCGGCGAGCACCACGTGCTGCACGACGTCGGGATCGCGATGGCGCCCAAGGCCGTCACTGCGCTCATCGGTCCGTCGGGCTGCGGCAAGTCGACGTTCATCCGCTGCCTCAACCGCATGCACGAGGTCGTGCCCGGCGCGCGCGTCGCCGGTAGCGTGCGCGTCGAGGGCCAGGATGTCTACGCTCCCGGTGTCGATCCCGTCCAGGTCCGCCGCAAGATCGGTATGGTCTTTCAGAAGCCGAACCCGTTCCCGACGATGTCGGTGTTCGACAACGTGGTGGTGGGCCTGCGCCTGGCCGGCATCCGCGAGCGCGCCGTCCTGCACGAAGCCGCCGAGCGCGCGCTGCGCCAGGCCGCGCTGTGGGACGAGGTGAAGGACGCGCTCGGCAAGTCGGGCGTCAGCCTCTCCGGCGGCCAGCAGCAGCGGCTCTGCATCGCGCGGGCGCTGGCCGTGGAGCCCGAGGTGCTGCTGATGGACGAGCCCTGCTCGGCCCTCGATCCCATCGCGACGGCGAGGATCGAGGAGCTGATCCTCGAGCTGCGCAGCACGCTGACGATCGTGATCGTCACCCACAACATGCAGCAGGCGGCGCGCGTGTCGGAGGCGACGGGTTTCTTCCTGCTCGGTGAGCTCGTGGAGTTCGGGGTCACGCGCGAGCTCTTCACAAATCCTATGCACAAGCGGACCGAGGACTACATCACCGGCCGGTTCGGGTAGAGGCGGAGGACGGCATGCAGCGGCACTTCCACGAGGAGCTCGACGCGCTCAAGCAGACGCTGCTCGCCATGGGCGGCCTCGTCGAGGACCAGATCCGACGGGTGATGACCGCGCTCATCGAGCGCGACAGCGAGCTGGCCCAGGAGGTCATCGACCGCGACGCGCAGGTCAATGCCTACGACATCGAGGTCGACGAGAAGTGCGTCGAGCTGCTCGCGCTGCACCAGCCCACGGCCGGCGATCTGCGGTTCATCACCACGGCCATGAAGATCGTCACCGACCTCGAGCGCATCGGCGACCAGGCCGTCAACATCGCCCAGCGCGCGCTCGAGCTGAACCGCGAGCCGCAGCTGAAGCCCTACATCGACCTGCCGCGCATGGCCGAGAAATCACAGCGCATGGTCAAGGAGTCCCTCGATGCCTTCGTGACGCGAGACACGGAGCTCGCGCGACGCGTGTGCGCCGAAGACGCCGAGGTCGACGCCCTCAAGGAGCAGATCTTCCGCGAGCTGCTGACCTTCATGATGGAAGACGCGCGGACGATCCCGCGCGCCATCCGGCTGATCCTGATCTCGCGCTTCCTGGAGCGGGTGGCCGACCACGCCACGAACATCGCGGAGATGGTCATCTACCTGGTCGAGTCGAAGATCGTCCGCCATATGCTGGCCTGACCTCAGCGCGCGGCGGCGCGGCGCGGGCGGGCCGTCTTCGGGCGCGCGCGCAGATGCACGGTGCGCCCGCTTACCCGCGTGCCGCACTTCGGGCAGTAGTACTTCAGCTCCAGCGCGGCATCGCACTCGTCGTGGACGAGCGCCGCGTCCTTGTGGACGTGCCGCGCGCCCCACACGGCGAGGGCGCCCACCACCATCCCGAGATCGCGCCCGCGAGGCGTCAGCGCGTAGGCGGCACGCGGCGGGTGCTCGGAGTAGAACTGCCGGGCGACGATGCCGTGCTCCTCGAGAATCTTGAGACGCTCCGAGAGCACATTGGGAGCGATCCCCTCGAGGGAGCTCTGGAGATCCTGGAAGCGCCGCGACCCGGAGAGCAGGTCGCGGATGACCAGCAGCGTCCAGCGCTCGCCGAGCAGCTCGAGCGACTTGGCCACCGGACAGCGCTGGCCGTAACGCTTGGGCATGGCGCCAGTATAGTCCTTGACAGAAACGCTAGTCACTAGTATTTAACAAGTCATGGCCGCGCCGGCCGGCACCCTCGGCACCCTCCCGATGGCCCCGGCGGCCCCCGCCACCGAGGGCCTGGCCGCGGGTACCCGCGCGCTCCTCGAGGCGCCGATCCCCGGCACGCTCCTGCGGCTGGCCGCGCCCAACGTCGTCGTCATCACCGTCCAGGCCGCCATCAACGTCCTCGAGGCGGTGTACGTGGGCTGGCTCGGCCGCGACGCGCTCGCCGGCATCGCTCTCGTGTTCCCGCTCGTCATGCTGATGCAGACGATGTCGGCGGGCGGCATGGGCGTGGGGATCGCCTCCGCGATCGCGCGCGCCCTCGGCGGCGGGCGGCGGCGCGATGCCGACGCGCTCGTGCTGCACGGGCTCCTCATCGCGCTGGCCTTCGCCGCCGCCTTCACCGTGGGCATGCTGTGGGGCGGGCCGCGGCTGTATCGCGCCATGGGCGGCACCGATGGCGTGCTGGCGGCGGCGCTCACGTATTCCAACGTCGTCTTCGCCGGCGCCGGCGCCGTCTGGCTCTTCAACACGCTCGGCAGCGTCCTGCGCGGCGCGGGCAACATGCGACTGCCCGCCGTCGTCGTCGTGGTGGGCGGCGCCTTCCTGGTCGTGCTCTCGCCCGCTCTCATCTGGGGCTGGGGACCGCTGCCGCGGCTGGGCATCGCCGGCGCGGGCGTGGCGGTGGTGACCTACTACGCCGCGGGCAGCCTCGTCCTCGCCGCGGCGCTGCGCTCGCGACGCAACCTCGTGAGGCTCTCGGTGCGCGGTGTCCGCCTGCGCGTGGCGTTGTTCCGCGACATCCTCCGGGTGGGGCTGCCGGGCGCGCTCAACACGGTCCAGACGAACCTGACGGTCGTGGTCCTCACGGGTCTCGTCGGCGCCTTCGGCACGGTGGCGCTGGCCGGCTACGGCACCGGCGCCCGCCTCGAATATCTGCAGATCCCCCTCGTGTTCGGACTCGGCTCGGCGCTGGTGACGATGGTCGGCACCAACGTCGGCGCCGGTCAGCTGGCGCGGGCGCGGCGCATCGCGCTCGTCGGCGGGGCGATGGCGTTCGCGTTGACGGAGACGATCGGGCTCGCGGCCGCGCTCTTCCCCGGCGTCTGGATGGGCCTCTTCACGCGTGATCCCGCCGTCGTCGCCGCCGGCAGCGCCTACCTGCGCGTGGTGGGGCCGAGCTACGGATTCTTCGGCCTCGGGCTGGCGTTGTACTTCGCCTCGCAGGGCGCGGGGCGGGTGCTGTGGCCGCTCGTCGCCGGGTTCGTGCGGCT
>QHSB01000564.1 GCA_003220335.1 Candidatus Rokuibacteriota bacterium | reverse complement strand
CGCCACGTCGTGCACGGCCACCGTGAGCGTGCCGACGCCGGTGACGCCGTTGGCGTGGCTGCGCTCGCGCGGCACGCGCTCGTCGCGTCCCGTCTCGTCGGCGATGATGAACGGCGCCACCCCGCGGTGCGCGCCGCGTGACAGCGAGAAGACCCAGCGGATCTCCTTGCCGTCGGGACGCGTGCGGTCGCGCTTCTCGGGATCGCCGACGTCGATGCCGGCGGCCCGCAGCACGCCCGTGTCGCCCGGCAGGTCGTCGGTCTGCAGGCAGTAGTCGACGAGCCCGCCGCCCTTCTGCAGCGGCGCCCACCAGCGATGGTCGTCGCGCGGCTCGTAGAAGGCGATCAGCTCGAGGTAGGCGCCGTCGCGAAAGGCGATCAGGCTGTTGTAGGTGCCGATGCCCGTGTGACGGCCGCCGGGCACGACGGTGAAGCCGAGGTCGCGGTAGTCCTTGGTGGCGGCGTCGAGATCCCGCACGGCGATGACGAGGTGATCGATCCCGAGCAGCATCAGCGACCTCCGTAGGCGGGAATGACTGCGTTCAGGAAGCGCGTGAGCTGGCCGCGCTGGTCCCACGAGCTCAGGCGCAGCGCCATGTGGCCGAGGCCGGCCGCCGCGTAGGCGCGCAGCTGCTCCGCGCACGACTTCGGGTTGCCGGTGATGGTCCACTGCTCGACGAACTTCGCGGTGAAGTTGGTCGAGTAGTACGCGTCGAGGAACTTCTTGGTCTCCTCCAGCCCCGCCTGCCGGTCCTCGTTGACGTTGATGTTGTGGTAGAGCGCGCTGCCGAGCCGCGCCGGGTCGCGCCCTTCGTCTTTCGCCATCGCCTTGATGCGGCCGAACTGCTCGGCGAACTCGGAGGGACTCAGCTTGTTGGTCATCCAGCCGTCGGCGTACTTCGCCACCCGCCGGAACGCGCGCTCGACCACGGCGTCCGCGGCGCTCGCGCCCTGCTTCCACGTGAGCCCGGTCGGATTGGAAGCGATCCAGATCGGCAGCGGCGTCTGCACGGGCTTGGGCAACAGCGCGATGTTCTCGAATTGATAGAAGCGGCTGGCATGAGAGGCCTTGGGCTCGTTGAACAGCTTGCGGAGGATGACGATGCCGTCTTCCAGGCGCCCGACACGGTCCGCCGACGCGATGCCCATGACCGCGTGCTCGGCGGCCTGCGCGGCGTTGGCGCTGTCGGGGCCGCCGAGGCAGACGGCGAGCCACGCGCGGCCCTCGCTGAGCACGTCGAGGCTCGCCCACTGCTGGGCGAAGAGCACGGGATGGCGGTGGACGAACGTCGCCAGGCAGCCGACGCCGAGGCGCAGGCGGCGCGTGACGGCGGCCAGCGCGGACAGCAGCGCCACCGACTCCAGGCGCGGCTTGGCGAGCAGGCTGTCGCCGACCCAGACGGCGTCGAAGATGCCCGAGGCCTCGGCCGTCGCCGTCTGCTCGAGCAGGTCGCGCGCCTTGATCGCGCCCAGCACCACGGCGCGGTTGGCGAGGATCAGACCGAACGTGTGCGCCATGGCTATCGCCCCCGGTACTTCGGCGGTCGCTTCTCGACGAAGGATTTCACGCCTTCCTCGTAATCGTGCGTGCTGCGCAGCCACGCGTAGGCCTTGCGCTCGAGCTCCAGCGCCGTCTCCAGCGGCGCGTCGGCGCCGCGGTTGAGCACCATCTTCAGCGTGCGCAGCGCCAGCGGCGCGCGCTCGGCCAGCTCACCCGCCAGCGCGTCCACCGCCTCGTCGAGCTTGTCGTTGGCCACCACCTGGGTGATGAGGCCCCACGCCTCCGCGCGCTCGGCGGTGATGCGCTGGCCGGTCATCATGAACAGCTTGGCCCGCGTCATGCCGATCAGTCGCAGCGCGCGCTGGGTGCCGCCCGAGCCGGGAATCATGCCGAGCCGCACCTCGGGAAACGCGAACTCCGAGCGCAGCGTCGCGATCCGGAAGTCGCACGCGACGGCCAGCTCGAGGCCGGCGCCCATCGTATATCCGTCGATGGCGGCCACGACCGGCTTGCGGAAGCGCTCGGCGGAGGTCAGCGTGTCGCCCCACATCTCGAGATCGGCCGGCGCCAGCGTGAGGAACTCGGCGACGTCGCCGCCGGCGCTGAACGCCTTGCCGCCCGCCCCGCGCACGATGACGACGCGCACGGTCTCGTCGGCCTCGAGGCCGGCGAAGATCCCGGGGAACTCGTTGCGCATGGCCACGGTCATCGTGTTCATCCTGGGCTGGCGGTCGATCCAGAGCGTGGCGATCGGCCCCTTCTTTTCGACTCGGAGGAACTCGCTCATGATGTGATCTCCGCGTACTGGCCGTCCCGCAACAGCCGGCGCAGGATCTTGCCGGAGGGGGTCTTGGGGATCTCGCGCACGAATACCACACGCCGCGGCCGCTTGAACGACGCGAGGTCGGCGGCGCCGCGACAGAACGCATCGAGCGACTCGAACGTGAGCCCGGGCGCCTTGGGCACGACGAACGCCACCACGCGCTCGCCCCATTTGTCGTCAGGCTCGCCGACCACGGCGACGTCGCGCACCTCCGGGTGCCGCGCCAGCACGTCCTCGATCTCCACCGGGTGGATGTTCTCGCCACCGCTGATGATCATGTCGTCCACGCGGCCGGCCACGTAGAGCTCGCCGTCGGCGTCCAGCCAGCCCATGTCGCCGGTGAAGTACCAGCCGTCGCGCAGCGCCCGGGCGTCGGCGTCCGGGCGGTTCCAGTAGCCCGTAAACGCCTCCTCGGAGGCGAGGCTCGCAATGATTTCGCCCTTCGCGCCGGGCGCCACGACCTCGTCGGGTGCGACGCGCCGCTCGGCCGACGCCGCCACCACGCGGATCGTGCTGTGCAGGCCGGCGCGCCCCGCGCAGCCGGGCTTGGCGCCGACGTCGGAGCGCACGGTGAACGTGTAGGTCTCGGTCGAGCCGTAGTGGTTGACGAAGACGGCGGGCGAGAACGCGCTCACACAGTCCTCCGTCAAACGCGCCGG
>QHSB01000565.1 GCA_003220335.1 Candidatus Rokuibacteriota bacterium | reverse complement strand
GGGCGAGCCTCTTGCTGGCCACGGCCACGAAATAGTAGGTGTCGAGGCCGCCGACGAGCGCGCGGAGGTTGTCGAACTTCTGCGTGTACGCCTCCTTGCCCTCGTAGGCCCAGCGGTTCGTGACGGTGAAGCCGAAACCGAGCGGCGTCTCGTTCTTGGCCACGAGGATCGGGTTGCCGACGCCGCCGGCGCGCGGCTTGACGTCGACCGTCGACCCC
>QHSB01000062.1 GCA_003220335.1 Candidatus Rokuibacteriota bacterium | reverse complement strand
TCGGGTCGTCGTGATGTACGCCGGTCAGGAGATGGAGGCGGCGCCCGCCGACGCGTTCTTCGCGAGGCCCGCGCACCCGTACACGCGCCGGCTCCTCGCGAGCGTGCCGAGCCCCGGCGGCGAGATTCGCGACATCCCGGGCGACGTCCCGAGCCTCATCGCCCCGCCTTCGGGCTGCCGCTTTCACCCGCGTTGCGAGTACGCCACCGCGGAGTGCCGGGAGGGCCGGCCGCCGCCCCGCGTGCTCGCCCCGGGCCACGGCGTGCGCTGCCACCATCCCGTCGACGCGCCCATGGGAGCCGACGGGTGAACGCCGGCGCGGCCCCGCTCCTCGAGCTCGTCGACCTCGTCCGGTATTTCCCCGTGCGCAACGCCTTCGGCCGGCGCACCGGCTGGATTCGCGCCGTCGATGGCCTGTCGCTCGCGGTGTGGCCGGGCGAGACGCTGGGCCTCGTCGGCGAGAGCGGTTGCGGGAAGTCGACGCTCGGCAAGACGGTGATGGGCATCTACACGCCGACGGCGGGCGACATCCGCTTCGCGGGCCGCGAGATCGGGCACCTGCCCGCGCGCGCACGGCGCGCCGTCGCCAGAGACCTCCAGTACGTCTACCAGGACCCCGGCGCGTCGCTCGATCCGCGCTGGAAGGTCGTCCACTCGCTGCACGAGCCCCTCAAGATCCACACGCGGCTCTCGCGGGCCGAGCGGGAGCGGGAGGTGGGCGCCATCCTCGCCGCCGTCGGCCTGCCGGACGCCCACCTCGACCTCTATCCGCACGAGCTGAGCGGCGGCCAGCAGCGTCGCGTGGGGCTCGCGCGCATCCTGACGCTGCGGCCGCGGATGGTGATCCTCGACGAGCCGACCTCCGGGCTCGACGTGTCCGTCCAGGCCAGCGTGCTGAAGCTCTTCCGGAGTATGCAGGAGGCCTTCGCGCTCACCTACGTCTTCATCTCACACGATCTCGCCGTCGTGCGGGCGATGTGCGCGCGCATCGCCGTGATGTACCTCGGCACGATCGTCGAGCTGGGCGACACGGCCGCCGTGTTCGAGACGCCGCGCCACCCGTACACGCGCTCGCTGCTGGCGGCCGTGCCGCGCATCGGCGGCCGCCGCGTCACGCTCGACTTCGTGCTCGAGGGCGAGCCGCCCAGCCCGCGCGACGTGCCGAGCGGCTGCCGCTTCCGCACCCGCTGTCCGCTCGTCCAGGACGTCTGCGCGAGGGAGGAGCCGCGGCTGCGCGAGGTCGACGGCCGCGCCGTCGCGTGCCACTTCGCGTGAGGGTCTCAGGATGCCTTCGGTGGCCGGTAACGTGACGAGCGTGTAATCTGATATGTGCAGCGTCCCGGAGGGGAGTAACTGCCGCCCGGAAAAGGGGCGAAGGTAAGGTCAACATACTCGGCGATTCGCCGTGGCCTTACCGGCGAGCATCGTAGCCTGCCCAGCCAGACCTCCGGCCCATACCACACCGCGGAGCGGTGTGGGGCGGGTCGGGTGTCTTTTTCAGAGCACCGACGAGCGACGCCGACACGGCTCCGCGCGGAGCGCACACATGCGGGTCGCCGCCGTCAGGCATGCCACGACGAGCAGCGTCATCGCCCTCGGGCTCATCGTCGTCGCGGGCATTCCCGCCGTGTTGCTTCGAGCCGGTCTCCTGTCTACTTCGTCCGAGGTCAGCACACTGGTCTTCGGCCTCGGTATCGTCAGCGCGGCCTTCGCGATGTCGTGGGGTGCGGAAGCCGCGGAGCGCGATATCCCCCGCGCGCTCGCGCTGATCGTGGTTGCGCTGCTCGCCGTGCTGCCGGAATACGCCGTAGACGTCGTGCTCGCGTGGAAGGCCGGCGCCGACCCCAGCTTCGCTCCGTACGCCGTCGCCAACATGACGGGCTCGAACCGGTTGCTCCTTGGCGTCGGCTGGCCGATGATCGCCCTCCTGGCCTGGTCGGTTCGTGGCCACCGGCTGATTCGACTCGATCGCGGCAACATTCGAGGTTTGCTCTTCCTCACCGCGGCGACCGTGTACTCGTTCGTCCTTCCGTTCAAGGCCCGGATCTCTCTGGCTGACAGCGTCGTCTTGATCGCTCTCTTCGCCGGATACGCCGTGGCCGCCGCGCGCTCTCCGTCCGTGGAGCCGGACCTCGTTGGCCCGGCGGCGATGATCGGCGCGCTCTCGGCGCCGCATCGCCGTGCCACGGTGGGTGCCCTGTTCGTCTTCGCGGCGGCGGTGGTTGGCCTCTCCGCCGAGCCGTTCGCAGAGGGCCTCCTCGCCACCGGCCGCCATCTCGGCATCGACGAGTTCCTCCTGGTGCAGTGGCTGGCCCCATTCGCCAGCGAGGCACCGGAATTCATCGTCGCGGGGCTGCTGGCCGTGCGCGGCAAGCCGAGCGCTGCGCTCGGAGTCCTGCTCTCGTCGAAGGTCAATCAATGGACGCTGCTGGTGGGCAGCCTGCCGATCGCCTACTCGATCGGCGCCAGCCACGTCGTGCCGCTGCCGCTGGATGAACGCCAGGTCGCCGAAGTGCTGCTCACCGCTACCCAGAGCCTGTTCGGCGTCGGCGTGCTTGCTGGCTTGAGCCTCAGTCTGTCGGAGAGCGGCCTGCTCGCAGGACTCTTTTTCGGGCAGCTGGCGCTCGGTGGCTTGCTTCACACGCGCTGGCGCGATTCCGGGTGGGCCGGAACCGAGCTGTTGGTGTTCGCGGCGCTGTACGTCGTCCTGGCCGTCGGCGCCTCTCTGCGCGCACGGGCCGCCCGCGCCTGGCTTGCCCGTTGCGTCAGGCGGAGATAGTCAGATGCTCGTCATCACCTCGCCCATGGGGAGTTGGCGGTGCGCATAGCCGCGCGTATAGTCCTGGAACCATCATGACCACGCGACGCCGCAACCTCGTCGTTCGCCCCGACGGCCGCCTCGTGGACATCGCGCGCCCGCGCGGCCAGATCTTCGTCTGCGCAACCGGCTGCTGCTGCGGCCGCACCGGCGACGGCTTTCCCGCGGTTCCGACGGATCTCTACCACGACGAGTGGGAGCGCCGGCGGCTGCGTCACGTCGTGCATCTCACCATCGGCGGCTGTCTCGGTCCCTGCGCGCTCGCCAACGTCGTCCTCGTGCTGTTCGACGGTCAGGCGCTCTGGTTCCACTCGATCAACACCGCCGCGCTCGTGCTCGCGCTCTACGATCACGTCGGGGCCATGCTCGACGCCGACGCGTGCCTGCCGGCCCCGCCCGCGCTGGCCCGGTACCAGTTCACCGCGTCCGCCTGGCAGCCAACACCGGGCGAGACCTCTCCCCACGGAGGGAATTCCGTCGGCGCTGATGGCCGGTGTTGCTAGGCCGAGGGTCCGCGGGAGCGAGACAGGATCCTATGGCGCTGGTGTCGTTCCGCGACGTACAGAAGACCTATCGGTCGCTGCAGGGCATCGACTACGTCGCGGTGGAACGCTTCAGCGTCGAGATCGAGGCCGGCGAGTTCTTCTGCCTGCTCGGTCCCAGCGGCTGCGGCAAGACGACCGTGCTCAAGATGCTGGCCGGCTTCGAGCCTCCAACGGCAGGCCGGATCCTCATGGAGGGTCGTCCGGTGATGGGCGCCAGTCGCGACCGGGGCGTGGTGTTTCAGGGCGACGACTCGCTCTACGGCTGGCTCAGCGCCGTCGAGAACGTCGAGTTCGGGCTGCGCATGCGGGGCGTTGGCAAAACAGAGCGACGCGAGCGGGCCATGCGCTACCTGGAGCTGGTCGGTCTCGACGGCCAGCAGCAGAAATATCCGGCCGAGCTGTCCGGGGGAATGAAGCAGCGCATCCAGATCGCGCGGGCGCTGGTGAACGAGCCGAAGATGCTGCTCATGGACGAGCCCTTCGCCGCGCTGGATGCGCAGACCCGCGCGCTGATGCAGGGCGAGCTGGCCAGCATCTGGCAGGCCGCGCGCACGACCGTTCTCTTCATCACCCACGACATCGACGAGGCGGTCACGCTGGGCAGCCGCATCGGCGTGATGCGCGCCGGGCCGCGGTCGCAGGTCAAGGGCGTGATCGAGGTGGCGCTGAATGGCGCGCGCAGCCGGACGGATGACGTGTTTCTGCGCTACTACAAGCAGGTCTACGAGATGATCCGCGACGAAGTCGCGAAATCCGTGGCACGCACGACCTAGCGAATGCGCCAACGCCGACTGCAACACCTGTGGAGCCTGTACGGAGGCTACGTGCTCGGCTTCGTCAGCCTGTTCCTGATCTGGCACCTGGCATCCGTCTATGTGGTGAGCTCCGTGCTGTTCCCGCCGCCGGGGCTGGTGTTCGCCAAAGGCCTCGTGTTGGTGCGCAACGGCGTCCTGCTGGAGCACCTGGCGGCGAGCATCCAGCGCATCCTGGCCGGGTTCATGGCCGGCTCGCTGCTGGGGATTCCCATCGGGTTGGCCATGGGTTCGTTCCGGCCCGTCCGAAAGCTGCTGGAACCGTACACGGAATTTCTTCGCTTCATCCCGTCGGTGGCGATGATCACGGTGGCGGTGATCTGGTTCGGCATCGGCGAGGCCTCCAAGATCTTCCTGATCGTCTACACGACGATCTTCATCGTCATCCTGAACACGGCGGCGGGCGTCTCGGCCATCGCGCCCAACAAGATCCGAGCCGCGCAAGCCCTGGGCGCGACACGGGCACAGATCTTCTTTCACGTGGCGCTGCCGGCGACGCTGCCCTACATCCTCACCGGGATGCGCCTGGCCATGGCGAATTCCTTCACCACCATCGTGGCCGCCGAGCTGATCGCCGCCAACGAAGGGCTCGGCAAGATGCTATGGGACGGGCGGCTGTTCATGCTGGTGGACGATATCTTTGTGTCCCTGGTCACCCTGGGGCTGCTCGGTTTCGCCGTGGATCGCGTGTTCCGCTGGAGCATCTACGCCTTCGCGGGCAAATATTCGCCGGCGATGTGAAGAGGAGGGCGACGTGAAGAGGAGGACGACGGCCATGACCACTCGCGGTGCGCGATGCCTGCTCGTGTTGAGCCTGCTGGCGTGGAGCGGTACGGCGTGGGGGCAGACGAAGATGACCATCGCCACCGGCGTGGATCCCGTCTTCTCCGCCTACTACGTGGCGCAGCAGGAGGGCCTGTTCAAGAAGCACGGGCTGGACGTGCGCATCAACACGGGGCCGTCGGGCTCGGCCATGGTCTCCTTCCTCGTCAACGGCCAGATCGAGTCCGCCTTCGGCTCCGAGATCGCCGGCGTCAGCAACCACAACCTCGACCCCAACGTGGTGGTGGTCGCCCAGGCCACGCGGCTGGTGCGCTGGATCGCCCTGCTGGGCCGCAACATCGACAACCTGGACCAGCTCAAGGGCAAGAAGGTGGGGGTGGCCCGCGGCTCCGGCGGCGAGGTGTTCTGGCTGGCCATGCTGGACAAGCTCAAGCTCAACCCGGCGGACTACACGGTGGTCAACGTGGAGGCGCCGGAGATGGTGGCCGCCCTCGAGCGCGGCAACATCGATGCCTACGCCGTGTGGGAGCCGTGGGTGACCCGCGGCCTGGCGGCCGTCAAGAACACCAAGGTGCTGAAGGACCAGGAGGGCATCCTCGAGCAGGGCGTCTACATCTACATGAACCTCGGATGGATCCGGAAGAACCCGGCCCAGGCCGAATCGTTCATGCGCGCGCTGGTGGAAGCCACGGACCTCATCAACAAGGACCGCCAGCGCGCGGCCAAGGACGTGTCCGACTTCCTCAAGAACCTGGACCCCGCGCTGGTGGAGCAGCTCATGACCAAGTTGCGCTTCGAGGTGGTGCTGGACGACTTCACGATCAGTCTGTTCCGGCTGGCCGAGGCGCAGCTCAAGCAGCAGGGCAAGCTGACCAAGCCGCTCGACTACCGCGAATTCATCTACCCGGACGTGTTGCGCAAGGTGCAGCCCGCGAAGGTCAACTACACGCCATGAGCGCGGTGCAGATCGGCGTCGACATCGGCGGCACCTTCACCGACATCGTGGCGCTCGACCGGATGGGCCGGCTCGCGCTCACGAAGGTGCCGAGCACGCCAAAGGATCTGCTCGACGGCATCGGCGCCGCCGTCACCAAAGTCCTGGCGCTCACGGGTGGCCAGGCCGGCGACGTCGAGCGCTTCATCCATGGCACCACCATCGCGACGAACGCCATCCTCGAGCAGAAGGGCGCGGTCACCGCCGTCCTCACCACCGAGGGCTTCGAGGACGTGCTGGAGCTGGGGCGCATGAAGCGCTCGCGCATGTACGACCTCGAGATGGATCCCGAGGTGCCGACGTTCCTCGCCCCGCGACGGCGCCGCGTCGGCATCCGCGAACGGCTCGACGCCAGGGGCCGGGTGCTCGTCCCGCTGACCGAGACCGACGTGCGCACGGCCGTGCCGGGCCTGCGCGCGCAAGGCGTGCAGGCCATCGCGGTGTGCTACCTCTTCTCGTTCGTCAATCCGGCGCACGAGCGGCGCACCCGCGAGATCATCGCAGAGCTGGCGCCCGAGATCAGCGTCTCGCTCTCGTCCGACGTCGACCCGACCTTCCGCGAGTACGAGCGCCTCTGCGTGACCGCGTTCGACGCCTACCTCGGGCCGGTCGTGAAGCGCTACCTCGCGGGTCTCGCCGACACGCTGCGCGGGCTCGGCGTGCCCGGCGTGCCGCTCATCATGCGCTCGCGCGGGGGCATCGTCTCGGCGGCGCTCGCGGCGCAGCAACCGGTCACGCTGTTTCTGTCGGGGCCGGCGGGCGGCGTGATCGGCGCGGGCTTCGCGGCCGAGCGCTCGGGCGTGCGCGACTTCGTCTCCCTCGACATGGGCGGCACGAGCAACGACGTGGCGATGGTGCGCGAGGGCAAGGCGCTGCTCGCCAGCGAGGGCTCGATCGGGCCCTACCCGGTGCGCACGCCGATGGTGGACGTCAACACCATCGGCGCCGGCGGCGGCAGCATCGCGTGGATCGACGCCGCCGGCGGGCTCCGCGTGGGGCCGCGCAGCGCCGGCGCCGAGCCCGGCCCGGCGTGCTACGGCCGCGGCGGCGACGAGGCCACCGTGACCGACGCGAGCGTGGTGCTCGGCTATCTCAACCCGGCGCGCTTCGCCGGCGGCGCGATGACGCTCGACGTGAGCGCGGCCGAGCGCGCGGTCGCCGCGATCGGCCGGCGCCTCGGCGTCGACCCCGTCGCGGCCGCCGCCGGCATCCATCGCGTCATCAATTCGCGGATGGCCGACCAGATCCGCCTGGTCACGATCAAGCGCGGCTACGACCCGCGGCAGTTCTCGCTGGTGGTGCTGGGCGGCGCGGGACCCGTGCACGGCGCCGCCCTCGCCGAGGAGATGGGGATGGCGGAGGTGCTGGTGCCCGAGGCGCCCGGCGTGCTGGCGGCGTTCGGCCTCCTGGCCGCCGCCATCGAGCACCATCACGCGCGGACGCTGCAGGCGCGCACGGACGTCGCCGACCTCTCCGGCGTCAACCGGTGCCTCGGCGAGCTCGACGCCGCCGGGCGCGCGCGCATGCGCGAGGAAGGCGTGCCCGCGCACGACGTGCGCGTCGCGTACGCCGCCGACATGCGCTACGTCGGCCAGGCGTACGAGCTGGAGGTGCCGCTGGCCGTGCCCGTCACGCCGGAGAGCGTGCCGGAGCTCGTGTCGGCGTTTCACGCCGTCCACGCGCGCGTGTACGGCTACGCGCGCGCGCAGCAGCCGGTGGAGTTCGTGAACTTCCGCGCCGTGCACACGTATCCGCTGCCGCGGCCGGTGGTGACGCCGGCGGCCCGATCGAACGGCACGCTGGCGGACGCGCGCCTGGCCGAGCGCCGCGCGTACTTCGGCGGCTTCGTGTCCACGGCGATCTACGAGCGGGCGCGCCTGCCGCTGGGCGCGCGCCTGGCCGGACCGGCCATCGTCGAGCAGAGCGACACGACCACGGTGATCCCGCCCGGCGTGACCGCGCTGGTGGACGATGCCGGCAACCTGCGCCTGCGGAAATCCTGATGGCCATCGACCCGATCCTCCTCGAGGTGCTGCGCAACCGGCTCGACGCCATCGCCGACGAGATGGAGCTGACGCTGCTCAAGAGCGCGGCGTCGCCGATCGTGAAGGAGGGCCTCGACGCCTCCGCGGCCCTGTTCAACACCCACGGCGAGACCATCGCTCAGGCGGCTGCGATTCCGATCCATCTCGGCGCCCTGCAGTTCGCCGCGCAGCGGCTCGTGCGCGCGTTCCCGCCGTCACTGATGCGTGACGGCGATGCGTTCCTGCTGAACGACCCGTACGATGGCGGCACCCACCTGCCGGACATCACGCTGGCGGTGCCGGTCTTCGCCGACGGCCGCGCGGTGGCGCTGGCGTGCACGATGTGCCACCACCAGGACGTCGGCGGCCGGACGCCGGGGAGCGTGCCGACGGACGCCACCGAGCTCTACCAGGAGGGCGTCATCATCCCGCCCACGCAGCTCTTCCGCGCGGGCGTGCTGGACGAGAACCTCTTCCGCCTCCTCACGCGCAACGTGCGGCTCCCGGACGTGTTCACCGGCGACCTGATGGCGCAGGTGGCCGCGGGCCGGCTCGGCGGCGTGCGTCTTCAAGAGTTGTTCGCCGCGCACAGCACGTCGACGGTGATCGCCTACATCGACGAGCTGCTCGCGCGGGCCGAGCGCCTCACCCGCGCGCAGATCGCGGACATCCCCGACGGCGACTACGCCTTCGAGGACTGGCTGGACGACGACGGCGTGAACATCGGGCAGCCCGTCAAGATCGCGGTGACGCTCCGCGTGCGCGGCTCCGCGATGACGTTCGACTTCACGGGCAGCGACGGCCAGGTCAGCGGCCCGTTCAACTCCGTGCCGGCGTCGACGATGTCGGCGGTCTACTACGCGGTGCGCGCGATCTCGGACGCGTCGATCCCGAACAACGGCGGCTGCTTCCGCGCCGTGGACGCGATCCTGCCCGAGGGCACCATCGTGAATCCGCGACCGCCGGCGCCGGTGAGCTGCCGGACGGCGACGATCAAGCGGATCGCCGACACGATTCTCGGCGCGCTGGTGCGCGCGCTGCCCGGCAAGATGCCGGCGGCAAGCTCCGGCACGCTGCTGGTGATGGCGTTCGGCGGCCGCGACCCTGCCACCGGGCAGCCCTTCGTGGCCAGTGAGCTGGCGGCCGGCGGCATGGGCGCGCGGCCCGACAAGGACGGCATCGACGTCATCGAGACCGACGTGTCGAACTGCATGAACATCCCGGTCGAGTCCGTGGAAATGAATTTCCCGCTGCGCATCCCGCGCGCGCGGCTGTGGCTCGACTCCGGTGGGGCCGGACGCTTCCGCGGCGGCCTCGGCCTCGAAAAGGTCTTCGAGGCGACGACGACGGACGTGATGGTGTCACACCGCGGCGAGCGCTTCGGGTCCTCGCCCTGGGGCCTCGAGGGCGGGGCGCCCGGCGCCCGCGCCCACGCGCATATCGTGAGAGCGGACGGCACACGCGAGGCGTTGCCGTCCAAGAAGATGATCGTGCTGCACCCGGGCGACCAGCTCTGGGAGTACATCGCCGGTGGCGCCGGCTATGGCGATCCGCTGGAGCGCGACCCCGCGGCGGTCTTCGCCGACGTGCTGGACGGCAAGGTCTCGGCGGCGGTGGCGATCACGGCCTACGGCGTCGTGCTGACGCCGGATGGCACCTCGGTGGACGAAGTGAGGACGAAGGACCGCCGGGACGCGCCACGGCAAGAAGTCGACAGGCCGCTATGCTGATCCGGGGAGACCTTTTCACGTGGCCGTTGACGCCGTGTGTACCATCTGAAAACCGACCCCTTCAGTCATCCGTAGGCATCGACGGACGTCGCGCAATGCTGTGAGGAGGTGCCTCATGCGACGCATGCTGACCGTCACCGGCATGATCGCCGTGGCCGCGGCGGGCCTCACCGCCGTGTGGGCAAGCACGTTCACGGCCGGACCGTTGACGCAAGTGTCCGGCGCGAGCCCGTTTGCCAACTGTACCGCAGACAACGTCGCCGGGCAGCCCGGCCTCCTGTTCCTCAACAGCGAGGTCGAGCCGCTGGTCGATGTGAACCCGACCGATCCTCGGAACATCGTCGGCGGCTATCAACAAGATCGGTGGTCGGGCGGCGGATCCCGAGGCCTGGTGGCCGGGGTCAGCCTTGACGCCGGCACGACGTGGACCAACGTCGTGATCCCGAAGATCACCCTCTGCTCGGGCGGGACCGTCGACAACGGCGGCGACTTCAAGCGCGCGACCGACCCGTGGCTTTCCTTCGCGCCCAATGGCGATCTCTATTTCATGAGCCTTTCCCTCGACATCGAGGCGCCGCCGGGTGCGCCGGGGGGCAACGGCAAGAACGCCATGTTCGTGAGCAAGTCCACCGACCGCGGCCTGACCTGGGGCGACCCCATCAAGCTCATCGAGGACACGAATCCCCGGTTCCTCAACGACAAGAATTCGATCACCGCCGATCCCGGCGAACCTCATTTCGTCTATGCCGTCTGGGATCGGCTGCAGCTGCCGGTGGGTTCCGTGCTCAATCCCGAGAACGTGATCGGCTTCGGTTTCAAGGGTCCGGCCATGCTCTCGCGCACTACGGATGCCGGCGCCAGCTGGGAGCCTGCTCGCATCATCTTCGACCCGGGCGCCAACCAGCAGACCATCGGCAACCAGATCGTCGTGCTCCCGGACGGGACCCTCGTCGACTTCTTCAACCTGATCCGCAACCAGCCGCCACGGTTCGAGTTCACGCTTGCCCTCATCCGCTCGACCGACAGGGGCGCCACGTGGACTCACGGGCAGCCGATCCGGGCGGCCAGGATTTTCTCGAAGGCCGCCTTCGACCCGCAGGCGACCGGCGTCAGAGATCCCGACACGGGCGCGCGGGTTCGCACCGGCGACATCATTCCCGAAGTCGCGGTGGACCGGAGCCCGAGGAGCCGCGGCTACGGCAATCTCTACGCGGTCTGGCAGGACTCGCGGTTCAGCAACAATGGAGATTTCTCCACGCTGGACTTGCTCATCGACGAGGTCGCGTTCGCGCGGTCCATGGACGGCGGGTTGACATGGTCGACGCCGATCAAGATCAACCTCACTCCGACCAACATTCCGCTGAAGAACCGCCAGGCCTTCACACCGGCCGTCCGCGTGGCGGCCGACGGCACCATCGGCGTGACCTACTATGACTTTCGCAACAACACCACCGATCCGACGACGCTGCCGACCGACCTCTTCCTGGTCCATTCCCACGACCAGGGCCTGACATGGAAGAGCGAGACGCGCGTCACGCCCGCATCGTTCGACATGCGCAACGCGCCGGTCGCGCGGGGCTTCTTCGTCGGCGACTACGAGGGCCTGGCGGCCGTCGGAAACTCCTTCCGGCCGTTCTTCGTCCAGACCGGCGCCGCCTGCACGCGCATCGACGCCAGCAACGTCTTCGAGTGCGATAACAACGTCTTCTCGACCACTGTCGGTCCCTGAGCGCTCACGGGGGAAGGGCGCACGACGCGTTCACACCAGCCCTGCTCGAATCGCCTCGGCGACGATTTCGGTGCGCGAGCGAACGCCGAAGCCCGCGGCGATCTTTTCGAGACGATCCTTGATGGTATGGGGACTGAGGTGAACTCGAGCGGCAATAGCCTTGTTCGTGAGCCCCGCGGCGACATACCGGACGATGGCGAGGTCGCGTTCGGAGAGCACCGCGGCACCAGGGCTCACGGCCCTCCCGTTGGCCGTCCTCACATTGGCAATCACCCTCGACGCGACCTTCGGATCGAGCACAGAATGCCCGGCATAGACCGCGCGAAC
>QHSB01000432.1 GCA_003220335.1 Candidatus Rokuibacteriota bacterium | reverse complement strand
ACCACCGCGGCCTGGAATGACGCGGCCACGTCGGCGACCTGGCGGTCGGACAGCGGGCCGTGACGCTTCACGTAGAGCGACACGGAGGTCTTGATGCCGCTGAACGAGAAATCGCGCGCGCCGTCGGTCATGCGCGAGGCCGGAAACGCGATCGCGCCGGGATCGCCCGCCTCCGCCGTGCGCTGCACGATCGGCCCGCCGGGGAAGCCGAGACCGAGGAGCTTGGCGACCTTGTCGAAGGCCTCGCCCGCGGCGTCGTCGCGCGTCTGCCCCAGCACCGCGTACTCACGCGGCGCACGGGCGTGGTAGAGCGCGGTGTGGCCGCCGGAGACCACCAGAGCCACGAAGGGGTACTCGGGCGGATCCTCGGTGAGGAACGAGGCGTAGATGTGGCCCTCGAGGTGATTCACGCCGACCAGCGGCAGCCCATGCGCCCAGGCCAGCGACTTCGCCAGCGACGTGCCCACCAGCAGCGACCCGACGAGCCCGGGGCCCTGCGTGACCGCGATCCCATCCAGGTCGGCCAGCCGCACGCGCGCCTCGCCCAGGGCGCGCTCGACCACCGGCACGATCACCTCGAGATGCCGTCGCGACGCCAGCTCCGGCACCACGCCACCGTAGGGGGCGTGGACGTCGTCCTGGGAGGCCACGATGCTCGACAGCACGCGCCGCCCGTCGGCGAGCACCGCGGCCGCCGTCTCGTCACACGAGCTCTCGATCCCCAACACCACCATCCGCGCACTGCCTCCGAATTCAGCACCCGGCGCCAAAAACACGAAAGGCGGTGGAACGGCCCCACCGCCTTCGCGCTGCGTCCGCTACCGGGTCGTCGTCTGTGTCGGGGCGGGAGCCTGCGCCTGCGGCTGGCTCGCGTCCGGACGCTGCTGCTCGATCAATCGCATGGTCTTGATGACGTCCAGCGCGCGCTGCAGCTGCGTGTCCTTCTTGAGATCCTCCATCGGATCGGGCGAGGGCAGCGGCCGGTCCTTCGCCGCGGGCTCCTTCGGCGCCTCCACCACGATGTCCGGCGTGATGCCCTTGCCGTGGATCGAGCGGCCCTTCGGCGTGAAGTACTTCGCGGTGGTCAGCCGCAGGCCCGAGCCGTCGGACAGCGGAATGATCGTCTGCACGGAGCCCTTGCCGAAGGTCTGCGTCCCCACGACCATGGCACGGCCCCAGTCCTGGAGCGCTCCGGCCACGATCTCGGAGGCCGACGCACTTCCCTGATTGACGAGAATCACCATCGGCATCTTGGAATAGCCCTTCTTGGCGTGGGCCGAGAAGCGCATGTTCTGGTTGCGGACGCGCCCTTCGGTGTAGACAACGAGCTTGCCGTCGTCGATGAACTTCTCGGAGACCTCGACGGCCGCCGTCAGCAGGCCGCCCGGGTTGTTGCGCAGGTCGAGGATCAGCGCCTTCATCCCGGTCTTGTCGAACTTCTCGAGCGTCTGCTCGAGGTCGTGCGGGCTCTGCTCCTGGAACTGACGCAGCTTGATGTACGCGATGCCGTTACCGAGATCCTGGGAGCGCACCGAGTGCACGCGGATCTGCTCGCGCGTGATGTCGAAATCCTTCGGCTCCGTCCACCCCTCGCGCACGATCGTCACGGTGACTTTCGTACCGGGCCGGCCGCGCATGCGCTTGACGGCGTCCGGCAGCTGCATGTCCTTGGTCGCGAGCCCGTCGATCTTCACAATGCGGTCGCCCGTGTGCAAGCCGGCGCGGTACGCCGGCGTGCCTTCGATGGGCGACACGACCGTGAGGATGTCGTCCTTCAGGGTGATCTCGATGCCGAGACCGCCGAACGAGCCAGACGTCTCGACCTGCATCTCCTTGTAGGAATCGGGATCGAGGAAGGAGCTGTGCGGGTCGAGGCCGCGGAGGGTGCCCTTGATCGCGCTGTAGATGAGCTCCTTGGGCGGCACTTCGTCGACGTACTGGTTCTGCACGATCGACAGGACCTCGGTGAACAGCCGAAGCTGCTCGTACGTCGCGCCGTTGTCCGTGCCCTTGCTGGCGACCGAGCCGCCGAGCGAAAGGGTCAGCACGACGAGCAAGGAGCTAATCACAAACGCCTTCTTCATGGAATCCCCCAGGTCCCGGATCGCCTCGGCCCCGTTATCGGAGCCACTGTTCGGGGTTCTGCGGCTTGCCCTGGTAACGCACCTCGAAATAGAGGCGCGGCCCTTCCAGCGAGCCCGTGTCCCCCACTGTCCCGATGCGCTGTCCCTGCCTCACGTCGTCGCCTTCCTTCACGACGATGTCGGCGACGTGCGCGTACAGCGTGTAGTACTCGTTGTCGTGGTCCAGAATGATCAGGTTCCCATACCCCTTGAACCACCCCGTGTACACGACGTGTCCCGCGAACACGGCGGCCACGTCGCGGCCTTCGCCGGCCTCGATGTCGACGCCGTTGCGGAACGTCCGCGTTCCGAACCGCGGATGCACCTGAGCGCCGAACGCGCTCACCACCCGGCCCTCCGTCGGCCACGGTAGCCGGCCTCGCAGCGTGCCGAACCCCACGGCCGGAAGGGTTTCGGTGCCCGGCTTCGGCGGCGGGATCTTGGCCACGCGTCGTTGCTTGGCCTGGAGGTCGCGGATGAACGCCTCCAGTCGTCGCGCCGCCTCAGTGAGCTCGCCCACCATCCGCTCGTGGTAGGCGCGCTCGTCGCGGACCTTCGCCAATAATATGCGACGCTTGGCGGCGTCCCGATCGACTTCGCTCTGCTCACGCTGGGCATCCGTGAGGTGCCGGACGGCCGCCGCCCGCGTCGCCGGATCCTCTCCCGACAACAACATCGGCAGCGCGCCCCCCTGCACGTGGACCTTGTACATGGCGCGCAGGCGCCGGCCGAGGGCCGCCTGCTGACCGGAACGCTGGGTCTCGAGCTGCTGGATCTCGCCGCGCAGCGACTTCACGTCGCCCGCCGCGCGCTTGATCCGCGTGTCGAGCCGGACGACCTCGCGCTGCTTGTCCGAAAGCCGCTGCTCGATCACCTCCAGCTCGGCCAGCACCGAGGTCTCGCGCGCGCGCGCCTCCGCCGCCTTCTGCTTTTCCTCGCGCAGCTGCTTCTCCGTCTGCTGCAGCCGCTTCTGCTCGGCCGAGATCGGATCGTCGGCCTTCTTCGGTGCCGTCTGCGCCGCCGCCACCCCGATGGCCAGCGAGACGCCGAGGCTCGCCGCGGCGATCACCGCGCGGGTGCCGGCGCCGCGGCGGAGGGGGTGGCCGGTGCCCGGGCTCACCGCTCGGCGCGCCCGCGCGCCAGCCAGCCGCCGAACCCGCCCAGCATGGTGCCGGCGAACATGAGCACGACGACGGTCTGCGGACGCAGGAACGTCAGCCGCTCGAGCCCGAGCGTCTGGCTGACGAGCGGCTCGAGCCGCGGCCCGGCGATCGTATAGAGGGCGATCAGCACCCAGATCGCCATCACGGCCCCGACGAGGCCCTGCAGCATGCCCTGCAGCAGGAGCGGCGCCCGGACGACCAGCTCCGGTGCGCCCACCAGGCGCATGATCTCGAGCTCCTCGCGCCGTGCGTGCAGCACGAGCGTGGTGGCCGTCGTCACGGTGAGGATCGCGGCGAGCGCGAGCACGGCCCCCACCCCGAGGCCGATGACGTCGAGCAGGCGCTGGCCGCGCGCGAGCCGCTCGATCCAGTCGATGCCGCCGCCGACCTCGTCGGCCTCGGGCAGCGCGGCCAGCGTCGCGATCAGCGCGCGGGCGGCGTCGGGCGTGGCGCCCGCCGCGGTGGGCGTCACCTCGAGCGACGCGGGCAGCGGGTTCGCCGGCAGCTGCTCGGCCACGCTGGCGTCCTTGCCGAGCACCTGCTTGAGCGTGCCGAGCGCCTCGGCCTTGCTCACGTAGCGCACGGCCCCCACGTCCGGCATCGCCTGTACCCGCTCCATCAGCGCGTGGACGTCGGCCGCCGGCGGCTCGCGCTTGAGGTACACGATGATGCGCACGCGGTCGCGCCAGTGCGCGGTGGCCTGGCCGACGTTCGTCGACACCAGCCAGAAGCCGCCGAGGGCGGCGAGCGAGAGCGTGATCAGCAAGACGGCGGCGACCGCGACGCGCCCGGCGCGGCGCAGGTCGCGCAGCGCCTCCCCGATGAGAAAGCCGAGCACCTAGCCCTCGTCCTTGACGAGGCGACCGCCTACCAGCGTGAGCGTCCGCTGGCGCAGGGCGGCCGCGAGTCGGGCCTGGTGGGTCGCGAAGAGCACGGTGGTCCCGCCGGCCCAGATGTCCTTCACGATGTCGAGGACCTCGGCCGCCATGGACTCGTCGAGGCTCCCGGTCGGCTCGTCGGCCAGCAGCAGCAGCGGATTGCGCGCGATGGCGCGCGCCAGCGCCGCGCGCTGGGCCTCGCCCTGCGAGAGCTGGGCGGGGTACGCCTGCGCGCGCGACGACAGCCCGACCGCGCGGAGCGCGTCGAACACGCGCGGCGTGATCTCGCGGCGCGGCGTGCCGAGGACGCGCAGCACGAAGGCGACGTTCTCGTACACGGTGCGGCCGGGCAGGAGCTTGGCGTCCTGGAAAACGACGCCGATCGAGCGGCGGAGCTCGGCGACCTCGCGGACGCGAAGCGCCGGCACGTCGTAGTCGAGCACCTCGATCTCGCCCTCGGTCGGCAGCTCCTCGCGGTAGAGCAGGCGGAGCAGCGTGGTCTTGCCGGCGCCGCTGGCGCCGTGCAGGGTGACGAACTCACCCTTGCCCACGCGAAAGGAGACGTCGCTGAGGGCAGGGACCTTCACCGGTCCCACCGCGAAGACCTTCCAGACCCGGTGAAGCTCAATCATCGAGACACGACGATTATAGCGGGGGCCCTACCTTTTCGTGAGCTTGTCGAGCTCTGCTTCCACCAGCTTGCTGACCATACCGGGGTTGGCCTTGCCGCCGCTGGCCTTCATGACCTGGCCGACGATCGCTTTGCCGGCGGCGGTTTTGCCCTTGCGGTAGTCCTCGACCGCTCTGGGATTGCCCGCGATGGCATCCGCGACCAGCGCGGCCAGCGCGCCCGCGTCGGCCACCTGGGTCAGCCCTTCGCGGCGCACGATCGTCCCCGCCTCCTCGCCCGTGCGGATCATCGTCTCGAACACCGTCTTGGCGATCTTGCCGCTGATGGTGCCGTCGTCGATGAGCCGGAGCAGCCCGGCCAGCCGCGTCGGGGTCACCGTCGCCTGCGCGATCGCGCGCTCGTCGTCCCCCGGCAGCTCGCGCAGCAGCTCGGACATCACCCAGTTGGAGACGAGCTTCGGCTGGGGAAACTCGCGCACCGCCGCCTCGTAATATTCGGCCAGGGCACGGCTCTGGGTCAGCAACGCCGCGTCATAGGCGGGCAGCCCGTAGGCGGCGACGAAGCGCTGGCGGCGCGCGCGCGGCAGCTCGGGCAGCGCGCGGCGGATCTCGTCGATCCACGCTGCGTCGAGCTTCAGCGGCACGAGGTCCGGCTCCGGGAAATACCGGTAGTCGTGCGCGTACTCCTTGGAGCGCATCGAGCGCGTGTCGCCGTGCTGCGCATCCCAGAGCCGGGTTTCCTGGACGATCCGCTCGCCCCGGTCGAGCGCGTCTGCCTGGCGCCGCACTTCGTACTCGAGGGCGCGCTGAACGTTGCGGAACGAGTTCATGTTCTTGATCTCGACCTTGGTGCCGAGCTCGACCGCGCCTGCGGGCTTCAGCGAGACGTTGGCGTCGCAACGCAGCGAGCCTTCTTCCATGTTGCCGTCGCACACGCCGAGGTAGACGACCACCGCGCGGAAGGCGCGCAGGTAGGCGGCCGCCTCCTCCGGCGAGCGAATCTCCGGCTT
>QHSB01000431.1 GCA_003220335.1 Candidatus Rokuibacteriota bacterium | reverse complement strand
CTCATCGCGCTCGCCGTGATCGTCATCGTGTTCGTCGTTGTCGTGGCCATGCGACCATCCGAGTACCGCGTGGCGCGGACGATCACCATCTCGGCCCCCGCGCCGGTGGTCTTCGCGCAGGTGAACGATTTCCACAAATGGAACGCGTGGAACCCGTGGGCGAAGATGGATCCGGCGATGAAGCAGACGTACGAGGGCGCGCCGGCGGGGACGGGCGCCGTCTACACGTGGACCGGCAACAGACAGGTGGGCGAAGGACGCATGACGCTGACGGAGAGCCGCCCGCCCGACCTGATCAGGATCAACCTCGAGTTCCTGAAACCCTTCGCCGCCACCAGCACCGCGGAGTTCACGTTCCGCCCTGAAGGCCAGCGAACCGCCGTGACGTGGAGCATGGTCGGCAACCTCAATTTCGTGGCGAAGGTCATTCACCTGTTCGTGGGCATGGACAGGATGATCGGCGCCAATTTCGAGAAGGGGCTGGCGGACATGAAATCGGTGGCCGAAGGGCGCTCATGAGCCTGTCGAAGGCGCGGCTCGGTCGCATGCACGACGTGATGGCCGGCTATGTCGAGCGTGGCGACGTGCCCGGTATCGTCACGCTGGTCAGCCGACGCGGCGAGGTGCACGTCGATGCCATCGGCACCAAGGCCGTGGCGGGCGGCGAGCCCATTCAGCGCGACACCATCTTCCGCATCGCGTCGCTGACCAAGCCGATCGCGGCCGCGGCGACGATGATCCTGGTGGAGGAATGCAGGCTGCGGCTCGATGAGCCGGTGGATCGGCTGTTGCCCGAGCTGGCCCACCGCACGGTGCTGAAGCGGCTCGATGGACCGCTCGGCGACACCGTGCCGGCGAACCGGCCGATCACCGTGCGCGACCTGCTCACCTTCCGCGCGGGCTACGGTATCGTCATGGCCCCGCCGGACACGTATCCCATCCAGACGGCCATGAGCGAGCAACGCCTCGGCCAGGGACCGCCGAAGCCACAGACGCCGCCGGCGCCGGACGAGTGGATCCGCCGGCTCGGGACGCTGCCGCTCATGCACCAGCCGGGTGAGAAGTGGATGTACCACACGGCGTCCGACATCCTCGGTGTGCTCATCGCGCGCGCCTCGGGCCGGCCGCTCGAGACGTTCCTCCGCGAACGCATCTTCGAGCCGCTCGGCATGAAGGACACGGCTTTCAGCGTGCCCGCAACCACGGTCGACCGGTTGGCGACGAGCTATGAGGTCAATCCGAGAACCGGCGCGCTCGAGCTCTATGACGAGGCGAAGGGCGGTGAGTGGAGTCGCCCGCCGGCATTCCCATCGGCCGGCGGGGGGCTCGTCTCCACCATCGACGACTACCTGGCGTTCGGCCAGATGCTGCTGCGCCGGGGCCAGCACGGCAGCGACCGCGTCCTCTCGAGGCCTTCGGTCGAGACCATGACCACGGACCAGCTGACGCGTGAGCAGAAGACGGGGTCCGATCTGGTCACCGGCTACTTCGATAGCCATGGCTGGGGATTCGGGTTGTCCGTGGTGACCCGGCGCGACGACGCGTCGGGGCCTGTCGGAAGTTTCGGCTGGGACGGCGGCCTGGGCACCTCGTGGCGTTCGGACCCGAGCGAGGATCTGATCGGGATCCTCATGACCCAGCGCGCCTGGACGTCCCCCACGCCTCCAGACGTCTGTCTCGACTTCTGGACCTCGGTCTACCAGTCGATCGAGGACTGAGGCGCGTGTCGAACGGCCTCGATTTCGAAAGGGATGAGTGATGCCAAGCCACACGATCGTGTCGAGAGAGGAATGGCGGGAGGCGCGCACGGCGCATCTCGCGAAGGAAAAGGAATTCACGCGGCTGCGCGATCAGCTGAGCGCCGAGCGCCGCGCGCTGCCGTGGGTCAAGGTGGACAAGACCTATGTCTTCGAGGGGCCGGCGGGCAAGACGACTCTGGCTGAGCTCTTCGACGGCCGACGCCAGCTGATCGTGTACCACTTCATGTTCGGCCCAGGGTGGGAGGAGGGGTGCCCGAGCTGCTCCTTCCTGGCCGACCACATCGACGGCGCCGTCACGCACCTCGCGCACCGCGACGTGACGCTGCTGGCGGTGTCGCGGGCGCCCCTCCGCCAGATCGAAGCGTTCAAGAAGCGCATGGGCTGGCGGTTCACGTGGGTGTCGTCGCACGGGACCGACTTCAACTTCGACTATCACGTGTCGTTCACGAAGGACCAGACCGCGAAGGGCGCCGTGGACTACAACTTCGCCCCGCGCGAATTCCCGAGCGAGGAAGCCCCCGGCATCAGCGTCTTTTATAAGAACGCGCGCGGCGAGGTCTTCCACACGTATTCCGCCTATGCTCGAGGACTCGATATGCTGGTCGGCGCGTACAATTACCTCGATCTGGCCCCGAAAGGCCGCGACGAAGACGCCCTGGCCTTCACCATGGCCTGGGTGCGCCACCATGATCGATACGGCGACGGAGCAGGAAGGAGTCAGGGATGAGCGGGGTACGGGTGCTGGTCGGCACGCGCAAGGGCGCGTTCGTCCTGACGTCGGACGGAACGCGCGAACGCTGGGACGTCAGCGGGCCTCACTTCGGGGGCTGGGAGATCTACCACCTCAAGGGCTCTCCCGCCGACCCGAATCGGCTGTACGCGTCGCAGTCGAGCAGCTGGTTCGGGCAGGTGATCCAGCGCTCCAACGACGGCGGCAAGACGTGGCAGACGGCGGGCAACAAGCTCGCGTACGAGGGCGCCACCGGCACGCACCTGTGGTACGACGGCACGCCGCGGCCCTGGGAGTTTGCGCGCGTCTGGCATCTCGAGCCATCGCTGACCGATCCCGACACCGTCTACGCCGGCGTCCAGGACGCCGCGCTGTTCCGCTCGGTTGACGGCGCTCAGACGTGGCAGGAGCTTCCCGGACTGCGCGGACACAAGTCGGCGTCGCTCTGGCAGCCGGGCGCCGGCGGTCTGTGCCTGCACACGATCGTGCTGGATCCGAGCCATCCCGAGCGCATCTTCATCGCCATCTCGGCGGCGGGCGTGTTCCGCAGCGACGACGCCGGCAAGACGTGGCAGCCCATGAATCGCGGGTTGCGCTCCGAGCAGATCCCCGACCCGACGGCCGAGGTCGGCCACTGCGTGCACCGCATCGCCATGCATCGCTCGCGTCCGGGCGTGCTGTTCATGCAGAAGCACTGGGACGTCATGCGCAGCGACGACGCCGGCGAGTCGTGGCGAGAGATCAGCGGGAACTTGCCGACCGATTTTGGATTTCCCATCGACGTGCACGCCCACGAGCCGGACACCATCTACGTCGTTCCGATCAAGAGCGACTCGGAGCACTACGTGCCCGACGCCAGGCTGCGCGTGTACCGCAGCCGGACGGGCGGCAACGAGTGGGAGGCGCTCACGAACGGTCTGCCGCAACGCGACTGCTACGTCAACGTGCTGCGCGACGCGATGGCCGTCGACTCGCTCGATCCGTGCGGCGTGTACTTCGGCACCACCGGCGGCCAGGTGTACGCCTCGGCCAATGCCGGGGACCGCTGGGCGCCCATCGTCCGCGATCTTCCGTCCGTGGTCTCCGTCGAAGTCCAGACGCTGCCATGATCCGGGTCGTGCTCCCGGCGCATCTCCGGACGCTCGCGCACGTCGACGGCGAGGTGAAGCTCGACGTCGAGGGCCCGGTCACGCAGCGCGCGGTCCTCGACGCGCTCGAGGCCTCCTACCCGATGCTGCGGGGAACGATTCGCGACCACGTCACCCAGCAGCGCCGGGCGTTCGTCCGGTTCTTCGGCTGCGAGCAGGATCTCTCCCACGAGCCGCCGGATGCGCCCTTGCCGGAGGCTGTCGCGACCGGCGCCGAGCCGTTCCTGGTCGTGGGGGCCATGGCCGGCGGCTAGAGCGCCAGGACCGAGAGTGTCAAAGCGTCGTGGACTGGCACTGCCGTGACAGGTCGCTGACACGGTACGCGGCCGTCCGCGTCTCTGGCGGGCCCTCCGTGACGCAGAAGCCCCCGAGAGATCTACGAAATCGTCACGGCGATCGACGCTCCTCCGATTTGGCATATCCCTTGGAGACCCCTGCCAGGAAGAAAGGGAGGGCTCCATGAAGATCGCTCTTCTTTTTCTCGTGTTGGCGGTGCTGATCGTGTGGCCGACTGAGAGCCCCGCGCAGGAGGTCAAGGACTCCTGGATCACCTCCAAGACGAAGATGGCGCTGGTGACGGACAAGCGGGTCAAGGCCCGGCAGATCAAGGTGGAGACGCAGCAGGGCGTCGTCACCCTGCGGGGCAAGGTCGCCTCGGGTGAGGAGCGGACCGCCGCCGAGGAGATCACGAAGGGCATCGCCGGCGTGAAGTCGGTTCGCAACACGCTGGAGATCGTTCCGGAAGCAAAGCGCAAGGCGCTGGATACGAAGGATGACGAAGTCACGAAGGCGGTCCGTGATCGCCTCGCCGCGGACGAGAAGCTCAAGGCGGCCAGCATCCGGGTGCGCGCGGACAACGGCATGGTCACGTTGATGGGCACCGTGCCGAACGCGCAGGTCAAGGACCGGGCGGTCGAGATGGCGCGCAAGGTCCCGGGCGTACGTGCGGTCCGGAACGAGCTGCAGCTGAAGAGCTAGGCCGATCGACTGGGGCCCTCGACCGAGGGCCCCAGTTTTCCCATCTCGCGCACGACCCACTCGATGTCCGATTCCGTGGTGCGGTAGCTGGTGACGCACGCGCGGAGGACGGGGTCACCGCCCGCGAGCCGGACTTCCGACATCCACGCGATCTGCCGCTGGTAGAGGGCGCTCAGGAATCTCCCCGTGTCGAGCCCGTCCCGGGTGAAGCACACGA
Source organism: Candidatus Rokuibacteriota bacterium (assembly GCA_003220335.1). Lineage (GTDB taxonomy): Bacteria > Methylomirabilota > Methylomirabilia > Rokubacteriales > CSP1-6 > AR12. The sequence continues at coordinate 924 of QHSB01000431.1, read as the reverse complement.
GCGGCAGCGGCGTCGTGTTGACGATGTGCCACCCGGCACGCTGCAGCGCATCGCGCAGCACGTCGCCCATGCGCGCCTGGTGCTCGATCATCTCGACGTACCCGGATTCGCCGTGCTCCGCGAGGGCCAGGAAGAGCTTCAGACCGATGAACCGCCGGGACCACTGCACGGACGTCGTGTACGGGTCGTGGGTGGGCCCCGAGGTCTTCCCCGGCATGTACGAGGTCTCCGCGCGGAAGGCCTCGCCGACGGCGTCCGGATGCCGGCAAAAGAACATTCCGGCGCCCATCGGCACCGAGAACCATTTGTGCGCGTCGCACGTGATCGAATCGGCGGCGTCGATGCCGGCCAGATGCGTCTTGAGGCGTGGCGAGATGATCGCGGCGCCGCCCCACGCCGCATCGACGTGGAGCCAGAGGCTCTCGGAGCGGCAGAACCGCGCCAGCTCCGGCAACGGGTCGATGGCGCCGGCGCCCGTCGTGCCGGCGGTCCCGACCACCATGAACGGCGCGCACCCATCCCGACGGTCCGCGGCGACGCGTCGGGCGAGATCGCCGAGATCCATCTTCAGATGGCGGTCCGTCGCGATCGTCCGGACCGCCTCGCGTCCGAGTCCGGTCATGTGGGCGATCTTGCTGAACGAGTGGTGGGCCTCGCCGGTCAGATAGATCGTCGGCGAGGCGGAGAGTCCGCGCAGCCCCTGCTGCCCGTACGCCGGGAACGCCCGCGTGAGAGCGACGACGACGGCCGAGAGATTCGCCTCGGCGCCGCCGCTCGTGAAGCTCGCCAGGGCCGTGGGCGGGAAGCCGAACTTGCCCATCAGCCAGGCGAGGGTGTGGCGTTCGATCTCGTTGGCCGCCGGCGACGTCCGCCAGGTGGCCAGCTGGGGGTTGAACAGGGCCACCAGGGTGTCGGCGACGACGG
>QHSB01000430.1 GCA_003220335.1 Candidatus Rokuibacteriota bacterium | reverse complement strand
TCGCGCGGTGAGCTGGTCGAGCTCGAGCGCAACCCCGACTACTTCGTCCCCGGCCGGCCATACCTCGACGGCCTCCGCTATCCGATCATCGGCGAGCGCGGCACACGGCTGGCCGCCTTGCAGGCCGGCCGCCTGGACGTCGCCATGCCGCTCGAGATGACGAAGACGATGGCGGACACGATCAAGGGCAACGCGCCGTCGCTGGTCGTCGCGGAAACGGGCCAGATCGGCAGCGACAACGTGATCATGAACCACAAGAAGCCGCCGTTCGACAACGTCACCGTCCGCCGCGCGATCAGCCTGGCCATGGACCGCCAGGCCTTCGTGCAGGGCGTGCGGCACGGCGGCGCGCGCGTCGGCACCTCGGTGATGCCGAGGCCGTTCGGCGCCTGGGGCCTGCTCGACAAGGAGGTGCGCACGCTGCCGGGCTATCGCGGCCCGGCGCCGGACAAGGCCGAGGCGAAGCGGCTGCTGGCCGCCGCCGGCTACGGTCCGGGCAAGCCGCTGCGCGTGGAGCTCACGACGCGCGCCTTCGCGATCTACATCGACCTCGCGTCGTTCGTGGCCGACCAGCTCCGCCTGGTCGGCGTGGAGGCGACGGTCAAGCAGATCGAGACGAGCGCGTTCTTCCCCGCCCTGGCGCGGCGCGATTACCTCATCGGCGCCAACCTCACCGCGGCGGCCGTCGACGATCCCGACGCGTATTTCTACGAAAACTACAAGTGCGGGACGTCGCGGAACTACACCGACTACTGCAGCGAGCAGACCGACAAGCTCATCGATCAGCAGTCACAGGAGCTCGACCGCGACAAGCGGATGAAGCTCGTGTGGGAGATCCAGCGTCGGCTCGAATCCGACGTCGCGCGGCCGATGCTCGGCTGGCGCAACGAGTACTTCACCCAGTGGCCCTACGTGCGCAACCTCGTGCCGCACCACTCGCTCTACAACTACGGCCGCATGCAGGACGTCTGGCTCGATCGCTGATATGGGGGGCCCCGAAATGGCCCCCCCAAACCCCCCAACGTTTCGGAGCGCCCCGGCACACCCGGGTCGCTCCTCTAAACCCCTCGATATCCGACAGGCCGCTAAGCGGCGCGCTTCCCCTGCGTCCGCGTCAGCGCCTCCTTGCGCTCCTGCATGGCGGCGCCCAGGCGCTCGAGCTCGTCGCCCCCCATGCGCTGGGCGTCCATGAGGATGCCGGACTCCTCCTCCAGCACGTGGCTCAGCACGATCCCCTTGATCAGGCGCACGCCGAGGGTGAAATCGGCGCACTCCACGTCGAGCGCCCGGAACGCGGCGATGGCGTTGCGCAGGTACGCGAGGCCGGCCTCCGCGTCGTCGATCCGCCGGCTGACCGCGCGCGCGGCCGGATAGAACACGTCCTCCTCCGCGCGCGCGTGCACGTCCAGCTCGTCGACGATGCGGTCGAGCAGCCGCTCGCCGTCACCGGCGTCCATCCGCTCCAGCTCGAGGAACATCTCGCGGACGCGGCGATGATCCTGCGTGATGAGGTCCGTGACGCGCATGGCTAGCGCCCCTTTCCCTTGCGCGGCAGCCGGCGCGGCCACGTCGGGTCCTCGACGGGGTTCACGAGCCGCGCGTCGTCGTGGTCACCCGGCGCCGCCTCGCGCTCGACGGGCGTGAGCTCCGTGTACTCGACCGGCGCCGTGTTCGCCGCCGGCTCCGGATCGAGCGACGTCACGCGATGCTCGCCCGCCGCTTCCTCCCGCCCCGGATCGGCCGCGCGCACCAGGTCGACGCCGGCCGCCTCCATGCGCAGGCGCACGACGGACTCCGACGGCGATCCGTCCGCGTTCACCGCGCGCTGGTACACGAGGCTCGGCCAATCGTCCGGCAGCTCGGCCACGCGCGCCCACTTGCCACCGGCCACCAGGCGCAGGTCCGACTGCTCCTGGATCACGCGGGTCACGTACTCGCGGTTCGACTCGAAGGTGGCCGGCGTCGGCAGCTCGCGGCCGCAGACCTCTTGCGGGTCCTTGCCCTGCAGCCGCTGCAGCGCATCGCCGGCGATGCGCAGGTGCTCCAGCTCGCACGACAGGAAGATCTCCCAGATCTTCCTGATCCGTGGATCGACCTCCGTCTCCATGCACGTGTAATAGTTCGCGCACTCGGTGAACTCGTGCAGCGTCCAGCGCTCGAGCCACGTCTCCGTCGGATCCATCAGCGACTCGTACTGCGTGACGTGCTCCTCCTCCACCGCGGAGATCTCCGCGTAGAGCTGACGGGCCTCGGGCGAGCCGTACGCATTGCCGACCGTCTTGTAGAAGTTCAGCGTCTGCTGCTCGCCGGCCATGAGCGTCAGCACGTTGACCTTCGAGCGCGGACGCGCGCGGGTCTTCTCGTAGTGGTTGAGCAATCTCAAGAAGGGATCGTTGTGGTGGTCCTGCGTCGGCCGCGCCGGCAGCACGTCCGTACGCCCCTGGAGGACCTCGTTGGGGTCCTTGCCGTGGATGAGGTCGAGGAGCTGCGAATAGCGATAGAGGTGATCGAAGTCCTCGAGGAGCCCGAAGTCGAACGCCTGCTTGACGTACGGGTCCGGCTCCGTGCGCGCCAGGTAGGCCGTGAGCTCGATGGCCACCTGCTCGAAGGCGATGGTGGTCTCCAGCACACTCTGGTCGGCCGGATTCAGCCAGTTGATGGTGGTCTGCTGCTGGTGCTCGACGCGCCGGAGCGCCGCGAGCCCGGCCTTGAGCTCGGGATCGTCCGACACGCGCGCGAAGGCGTGGGAGAACACGGACGCCTCGTTCTCGATGCCGTTCATCAGCATGATGCGGCAGCGTGTAAAGGCGTCAACGTCCTGCTTGCGGTACGGCGGCAGCGCCACCTGGCTCCACGTGCGGATCTGGCGCTCGAGCGGAATGCCTCGCTCCTCGAACGGATTCATGGCCATTGCCCCAGGTTCCTCCTCGCGAACGGATGCGCGGTGACGTTGCAAGGAGGGTGCCGCTCGACGAAAGGATACGTTTCGGGC
>QHSB01000061.1 GCA_003220335.1 Candidatus Rokuibacteriota bacterium | reverse complement strand
GGGGCTCGCCGTCCGGCGTCTGCGCGCCCGGCACGGGATCGACGTGGAAGTTGACGCGCTTGATGGGCGAGAAGTCCGCGTCGAGCAGGATGGCGTTGATCGGCAGCGCCTCGGGCTCGCGCTTCTCGGCGGACTGATACCCGCGCCCGCGCTCGACGCAGACCTCCATCTCGAGCACACCGTCCTTGTCGAGCGTCGCCAGCACGACGTCGGGGGTCAGGATCTGCACGTCGGCGTCGGGCTCGAAGTCGCCCGCCTTGACCACGCGCGTGCCCTGGGCCTTCAGGCGCAGGATCTTCGGACGGTTCACCTGGAGCGCGAAGACAACCTTCCGCAGGTTCATCATGATATCGAGCGTGTCTTCCTGCACGCCGGGCAGGTGCGAGAACTCGTGCAGCACGTTCTCGATCTTGACCCAGGTGGGCGCCGCGCCGTGGATGGCCGACAGCAGCGCGCGACGATAGGCGATGCCGACGGTGAGCGCGAACCCCGGCTCGAACGAGTCGATGGCGATCTTGCCGTAGGCGTTCTCGGCCGCGCTCCAGTCGTGACGTGTCGGCAGTAGCAGCTCCTGCATGCGAACCTCCGTGGAAGAATGCGGGGCGTTACCCCAAGGCCTGACAGTATACCAAACGCGCCTCGGACCAGCGATGTCGTCCCGGACGCGCCGCTCGCGGTAGACTCGAAGAATCATGCGCTTGCGCTGGCTCGTCCTGGTGCTCCTGCTCTCTGTGGCGGGCTTGACCTGGCTCGTCCTCAGCCCTGCGCCCGCGGTGCGCCAGGGGCCACTCGTGGTCACCATCCCGCCGCACGAGGGACTGCTGGGCATCGCCGGCCGCCTGGCCGAGGCGCAGGTGATCCGCAGCCGCCTCGCCTTCGTGGCGGCGGTCGTCGTGCGCGGCGTGCCCCGCAGCCTGAAGGCCGGCGAGTACGAGGTGGTGCCCGATGCCACCACGTGGGACATCGTCAGGCTGCTCGAGAGCGGCCGCGTCCGCCAGCACGCGATCCTGCATCCCGAGGGCGCGACGGTGGCGGAGCTGGCGCGCGCGCTCGAGGCCGAGCGGCTGGCCGGCGTGGAGGCGGTGGCCCGCGCGGCGGCCGACCGCAAGTTCCTCGACGCCAGCGGCATCGAGGGCCCGAGCGTCGAGGGCTACCTCTTTCCCGACACCTATCAGTTCGTGCGTGGCATGACGCCGGAAGAGATGCTCGGCAAGATGGTCCAGCGCATGCGCGCGAAGCTCACGCCGGAGATCCACGGCCGCGCGCGCGACCGCGGGCTGAGCACGCACCAGCTGCTGACGCTCGCCTCGATCATCGAGCGCGAGGCGGTGGTCAAGGACGAACAGCGCCTCATCTCGGCCGTGTTCTGGAACCGGCTGAAGATCGGAATGCCGCTGCAGGCGGATCCCACCGTGCAGTACGCCGTCGCCAAGGAGCGCCGCGCGCTGAGCCGCGCGGACCTCGCCATCGACCACCCGTTCAACACCTACGCGCACTCCGGGCTGCCGCCGGGGCCGATCGCCAGTCCGGGGCTGGAGGCGATCCAGGCCGCCCTCGATCCGGCACCCGTGAAGTACCTCTATTTCGTCGCGCGCGACGACCGCCGCCACCACTTCTCCATGACCGTGGCGGAGCACAACGCCGCCGTCACGCGCTACCGCCTGTCGCGCCGCTAGCCGGCGGTAGAACGTCCCCGGGGAGCATGCTATAAATCCCGGAATGTCGCGCTCGACCGCGCTGCCTGCGAGTCCCGATGTCGGTCGCGCGTGGCCCGTGTTCCCCCTCCTGTACCGCGCGCTGCGGGCGCCCGTGCGCGGCGCGCTCGAGCGCTGGTTCCAGCTCAGCGTGGAGGGCGCCGAGCATCTGCCCGGCCGCGGCCCGTACCTCGTGGCGGCCAACCACCACAACTATCTCGACGGGGTGGTCCTCGGCGTCAGCGTGCCGGTCCCCATCGCGTTCCTCGTCATGCCGCGCGTGTGGCGCGCGACGCCCTTGCACCCGGCGTTCCACCGGCACATCGGCTCGATCCCGCTCCACCTCGATCGCGCCGACGTCGGGGCGCTGCGCCGGGCGCTCACCGCGCTCGAGCGCGGGCGCGTCGTCGGCATCTTCCCCGAGGGGCCGTTCAGCGTGCGCGGCCGGCTCGAGCGCGGGCTGCCGGGCGTGGCCCTGCTGGCGCTGCACTCGGGGGTGCCGGTGGTGCCGGCCGGCATCCGCGGCACGTGGGAGGCCCTGCGCGGACGGCGCTTCTACGTGCCGCGGGCGACACCGCTGCGCGTGCGCTTCGGCCCGCCGAGGCGCTTCTCGCCGAACGGCGGCTCCGCGCGCGAGACACGGCGCGACGTGACCGAGTGCATCATGGCCGACATCGCGGCGCTGCTGCCGTGACGGCGTGGCGGCGGCCGTGAAGAAGACGTGGGGCGGCCGGTTCTCGCAGGGGGCCGATCCGGCGGCCGAGCGCTTCACCGGCTCGCTCGCGTTCGACCAGCGGCTCTGGCCGCAGGACATCGCGGGCAGCATCGCCTGGGCGCGCGCGCTGGCGCGGGCGCGGCTGCTCAGCGACGCCGAGCGCGACGCGATCGTGAAGGGCCTCGAGGCCGTGCGCGCCGAGCTGGAGGCCGGCACGTTCCCGTTCCGGCCCGAGCTCGAGGACATCCACACGAACGTCGAGCGGCGACTCGTCGAGCTGGTCGGCGAGGTCGGCGGCAAGCTGCACACGGGCCGCTCGCGCAACGACCAGATCGCGCTGGACGAGCGGATGTATCTCAAGGACGCGATCGTGCGCGCGCGCGAGGGGCTGCGCGCCGTGCAGGCCGCCCTGGTCGCGCGCGCGGGTGAGACTACGGACGCGCCGATGCCCGGCTATACGCACCTGCAGCGTGCGCAGCCGATCCTGCTCGCGCACCACCTGCTGGCCTACGTCTTCATGTTCGAGCGCGATCGGGAGCGGCTGGCGGGTTGCGCCACCCGCGCCGACCGGCTGCCGCTCGGCGCGGGAGCGCTGGCCGGCACCGCGTTCCCGATCGACCGCGAGGCGCTCGCGCGCGACCTGGGATTTGCGGGCGTGACGTCGAACAGCCTCGATGCGGTGAGCGATCGCGACTACATCCTGGAGTACCTGGCGGCCGCGGCCATCACCGGCATGCACCTCTCACGCCTGGCCGCCGACCTCACGCTGTGGGCGACGGCGGAGTTCGGCTTCGTCGAGTTCGCCGACGCCTTCGCCACCGGCTCGTCGATCATGCCGCAGAAGAAAAACCCCGACGTGGCCGAGCTGATCCGCGGCAAGAGCGGGCGCCTCTACGGCAACCTCGTGGCCGTGCTCACGACGATGAAGGGGTTGCCGCTCGCCTACAACTCCGACATGCAGGAGGACAAGGAGCCGTTCTTCGACTCCGTGGACACCCTGCACGCCGTGCTCGGCGTGCTGCCGCCGCTGCTCGGCTCGCTGACCTTCCGTACCGATCGCATGCGCGCCGCCGCCGGCGAGCACTACGCCACCGCCACCGACCTCGCCGACTATCTCGTCCGCAAGGGCCTGCCCTTCCGCCAGGCGCACGAGGTGGTCGGCAAGGCCGTGCGCCATGCGCTGGAGCGCGGCGTCGGGCTGGAGGCGCTGCCGCTGGAGGCGCTGCGCGGGTTCTCGCCGCTCATCGAGGCCGACGTCCGTGAGGCGCTGACGGTCGAGGCCTCGCTGCGGGCGCGCGCGGTCACGGGCGGCACCGCGCCGGCGGCCGTGCAGAAGGCGCTCGCCGAGGCGCGCGCGCTCGTGGGCTCGTGACCGGCGGCCGCCGCCGCGCCGCCGCCCTCGCCTCCTCCGCGCTCGTCGTGCTCGCGCTCGGTGCCTGCGGGCGCCGCGGCGCGATCCTGCCGCCGGAGATCACCGTCCCGCAGGCCGTCAGCGATCTGACCGCCGCGGAGCGCGAGGCGGGCATCGAAGTTGCCTGGACGGTGCCGGGCCGCCGCGTCAGCCACAAGCGGATCCTGGAGCCGGGCGTCGCGCGGCTCTATCGCGTGGACGACGCCGGCAAGGGCGATCCGCGGGCGGCGCTGCTGAGCCACGATCGCGTGGCCGGCTATACGGAAATCGCGACGTTCCGCCTGCAAGAGCCGCCGTCGTCCTATCTTCGCGGCAACCGCATCGTCTACCTCGACCGCCGGGATCTCGCCTACGGGCGTCGCTATACCTACGTGGCGACCACCACCGACGCGCAGGGCCGCACGAGCCCGCCGTCGGCCCGCGTGTCGATCACCTACGTCGCGCCGCCGGAGGCGCCGCAGGCCCTGCGCGCAGAGCCCGGCGACCACACCGCGCGCCTGTCCTGGCAGCCGCCGACGCGGCTCGTCGACGGCACGCCCGTGACGGATCCGCTCGCGTACGAGGTGCTGCGCGCCGGCGATCTCGGCGCCGAGCCCTCTCCGGTCGGCCGTACGCCGCGCGGCACCACGTCGTTCGAGGACCCCGGCGTCGAGAACGATCGGACGTATTACTACGCCGTACGCGCCATCCGCGCGGCGGGCACGGTCACGGCCGCCGGCGAGGCCAGCGAGCGTGTCGCGGTGACGCCCACGAAGACGACGCCGCCCGCGCCGGTGACCGATCTCGCCGCGCTGCCGTCGCGCGGCGAGGTGCGCCTGTCATGGCGGCCGAGCCCGGAGCCCGACGTGGCCGCGTACGTCGTCTACCGCGGCGCGCGGGGCGCGCCCCTGGCCCGCATCGGCTCCGTGCGGCCGCCGACGACGACGTTCGTGGACCGCGGCGTGCCGCCGGGCACCTACCGCTACCTGGTCACCGCGCAGGACGCCAGCGCGCGCGCCAACGAGAGCCGTCCGTCGAACGAGGTGACCGTCACCGTGCCTTGACTTCCCGCCCTCGGTGCGCAACGATTTCCTGCACATGACCCCCACCACCTACTTCCCGTATCGCCACGGCCAGCTCTGCTGCGAGATGCTGCCGCTGACGAAGCTCGCCGACGCCGTCGGCACGCCCGCCTACGTCTACTCGAAGGCCGCCCTGCTCGCGAGCTACGCCGCCTACGACCACGCGTTCAAGGACGTCCCGCATCTCATTTGCTATTCGATCAAGGCGAACTCGAATCTCGGGGTGATTTCCACGCTGGCCAAGGTCGGCGCCGGCGCCGATATCGTCTCGGGCGGCGAGCTGCACCGCGCGCTGCGCGCGGGCGTGGCGCCGAAGAAGATCATCTTCTCGGGCGTCGGCAAGACGCGCGACGAGATGCGCGACGCCCTCAAGGCCGAGATCCTCCTGTTCAACGTGGAGTCGGTCGGCGAGCTCCGCGCGCTCGACGAGGTGGCGCGCGAGATGGGCACGCGGGCGCCGGTGGCGCTGCGCGTGAACCCCGACGTGGACCCGCAGACGCACACGTACATCGCCACCGGGCTGCGGAGCGCGAAGTTCGGCATCCCGTACACTCAGGCGCTGGCCGCGTTCGAGGAGGCCGGGCGCCTGCCGGGCATCCACGTGGTCGGCGCCGACATGCACATCGGCTCGCAGCTCACCAAGACGTCGCCGCTCGGCGACGCGGTGGCGCGCGTGGCGGCGCTGGTCAAGCAGCTGCGCGAGCGGCGCATCGAGATCACCACCATCGACGTCGGCGGCGGCCTCGGCATCCGGTACCACGACGAGACGCCGCCGACCCACGCCGAGTACGCGACCGTGCTGCTGCCCGCCCTCAAGGAGCTCGGCGTGACCGTGCTGCTCGAGCCGGGCCGCTCGATCGTGGGCAACGCGGGCGCGCTGCTCACGCGCGTGCTCTACCACAAGCCGACGGACGCGAAGACGTTCGTGGTCGTCGACGCGGCCATGAACGACCTCGTGCGCCCGGCGTTCTACGACTCCTATCACGCCATCGTGCCCGTGGCCGAGGCACCCGCCGGAGCCCCCGTGGAGACGGCGGACGTGGTGGGACCGATCTGCGAGTCCGGTGACTTCTTCGCCAAGGACCGCGCGCTGCCGCGGCCGGAGGAGGGCGACCTGCTCGCCATCCTGAGCGCCGGCGCCTACGGCTTCGCGATGGCGTCCAACTACAACACGCGGCCGCGGCCCGTCGAGGTGCTCGTGGACGGCGATCGCTACACCATCGTGCGCCGCCGGGAGACCTTCGAAGACCTGGTGGCCGGGGAGACGACCGTATGAACCCGATCTTCACCGGTTCGTTCGTCGCGCTGGTAACGCCGTTCCGGAACGGCAAGGTGGACGAGGCGAAGCTGCGCGAGCTGGTCGAGCTGCACGTGGCCAACGGTACCGACGGGCTCGTCCCCTGCGGCACCACCGGCGAGTCGCCGACGCTCTCGCACGACGAGCACAAGCGCGTCATCGAGGTCGTGGTCCAGGCCGCGCGCAAGCGCATCAAGGTCCTGGCGGGCACCGGCTCGAACGCCACCGCGGAGGCGCTCGACCTGACCCGGCACGCCGAGCGCGCGGGCGCCGACGGCGCGCTCGTCGTGAACCCGTACTACAACAAGCCGACGCAGGAGGGCCTCTACCGGCACTTCCGCGCGGTGGCGGAGTCGGTGGCCATCCCGATCGTCGTCTACAACATCCAGAGCCGCACGGCGATCAACGTCGAGACGGTGACCATGGCCCGGCTGGCCCGCGACTGCCACAACGTGCGCGGCGTGAAAAGGACACCGCGGACATGGTGCACGCCGCGCTCGACAACGACTGGAAGCGCGCGCGCGAGCTGCATCACCGGCTCTTCCCGCTGGCGCGGGTGGCGTTCCTCGAGACCAACCCCATCCCCATCAAGGAAGCGATGGCGATGGCGGGCATGCTCGAGCCGGAGTTCCGGCTGCCGATGTGCCGCATGAGCGACGCCAATCGCGAGACGCTGCGCGGCGTGCTCAAGCCGTACGGGCTCGTGAAGTAGCCGCGGCGTTCCTCGCGCCACGATGACCAATTTTCGCCCAACCGCCGCGGCGCCGGAGCCCCGCGAAGGCGCCCCGGCGGTAACGATAATTCACCGATGACCGACATTCGCCCGACCGCCGCGGCGCCGGAGTCCCGCGAAGGCGCCCCGGCGGTAAATATAGTGATCGGCGGCGCGGCCGGGCGCATGGGCTCGCGCATCGTCGCGCTGCACGGCGAGGCCGCGCTGGCGCGTGAGGTACACGGGCTCGGCGCTCACCAGGCTCAGGCGGTCGTCGCCGGCGAAGGCCTGCCGGAGATCGATGCCCGTCTCCTGCGTCAGCCACGGCAGGCCGGCCGGCAGGATCTGCGGCTGGCGCGCGCCCCACATGAGCGCCCGCGAGTGCTCGTTGACGACGGCGCGTACGACCTGCTGCACGGGATCGGCGGGCACGATGCGCGGCAGGACGGGCAGCATGAAGAGCACGAGGGCGAGCGCGGTGGCGGCGGCGGCCACGAGCGGGCCGAGCCACATCGGCCGTCGCGGACGGTCCGTCGCCTCCACGAGGCTGACGCGCAAGCGCGCCGGCGCCGTGTAGCGCGGTAGCTCGGACGCCAGGCGGCGTCCGAGCGCATCGTCGTCGGGACCCCTCAGCTCGTCGCTCATTTCTTCTCGTAGTCCTTCAGCAAACCGCGCAGCCGCTCCTTGGCGCGGAAGATCCGCGACTTCACGGTGCCGACCGGGCAGGCCATCACCCGGGCGACTTCCTCGAGCGGCATTCCCTGGACTTCCGCGAGCAGCAGCACGGTGCGGAATTCCTCGGGCAGGTGTCGCATGGCACGTTCGAGGTCGGTGTGCGCCTCGAGGGCGCCTCCCTCATCCGTCGATGTGTCGTGGAACATCGGTACGTCCCAATCCGGGACACCGTCCTCGGCGATCGCCGTCTCACGCTCGCGTAGCCGGTAAAACGTGAGAAACGTGTTCCTCAAGATTTGAAACATCCACGCTCGGAGGTGGGTTCCCGGCTGGAAGCGGTGCGAGAAGCGGAAGGCCCTCAGGTACGTTTCTTGAACAAGGTCATCCGCTTCCGGCGGGTTGCGGGTCAGATACACGGCGAAGTTGTAGAGCGCGTCGAGGTGTTGGAGCGCCTGCCGCTGGAAGTCGGCGTCGGCCACGCCTCAGTCCTCGAACCAGCGCGCCGGATAACCGCCGGCACGGACGGTGTGCTCGTCGGCGAGATCGGCGAGCAGCTCGCGCACGGTCGCGTAGAGCGTCGGATGCTCGAGGTCGGGCGCGACGTCGGCCAGCGGCCGCAGCACGAACGCGCGCTCGGCCAGCATCAGGTGCGGCACGTGCAGGTCGTCGGGTCCGCTGATCACCTCGTCGCCGTAGAAGAGGATGTCGATGTCCAGCGTGCGCGCGGCGAAGCGTCGCGCCTCCGGCGTGCCCGGCGGCCGCACGCGGCCGAGGGCGTCCTCGATCGCCTGCAGCCGCCCGAGCAGCGCGCGCGGCGGCAGCGCGGTCTCGATCGCCACCACGCAGTTGAGATACCAGCGCCGCTCGCGTTCCGTGCGACCGGGCTCCTCCTCCCACGGCTCCGACTCGTAGAGCGGCGAGGCCTCGACCACGGCGATCTCCCCGCTCTCGCGCAGGCGGCGCACGGCCGAGCGCAGCAGGTCGAGCCGGTCGCCCAGGTTGCTGCCGAGGCCGAGATAGACGCGCGCCATCAGCGTCGCCGCGTCAGCTCGACCGACGGCGTGCCGACGAGCCCCTGCAGCGGCGGCGTCAGCTTGCGCACGCGCACCCGGACTTCCTCGGCGGGGAACTCCCGCAGCAGCGCCTGCGCGATCTGGCCGGCCAGCCGCTCGATGAGGTTCACGCGGCCCTGCGTGCCGATCTCCACGATGCGGCGCGCGACCTGGCCGTAGTCGACGGCGCACGCGAGATCGTCCGAGACGGCGGCGCTCGTGAGATCCAGCGTGAGCTCTGCGTCCACCGAGAACCACACGCCCACCGTCTGCTCCGCGGTGGACACGCCGTGGTGGCCGTAGAAGCGGACGTCCTCGAGGCGCAGGCGATCGGCCGTCACAGCTTCACGACCGGATTCTTGAGCGAGCCGACGCCTTCGACGCGGACCTCGACGCGGTCACCGGGCTGAAGCCGGCCCGCGCCGGCGGGCGTGCCGGTGGCGATCACGTCGCCGGGCACGAGCGTCATCACCTCGGACACGCGGGCCACGAGGTCCTCGACGGGGAAGATGAGGTCCTTGGTCGAGCCCGACTGCCGCACGACGCCGTTGACGAGGCCCTCGACGCTGAGCGCGCTCGGATCGAGGTCGGTGGCGATGCACGGCCCGAGCGGACAGAACGAGTCGAAGCCCTTGGCGCGCTCGGTCCGGCCCTCGCGCACGCGCACGTCCCGGGCCGTGACGTCGTTCAGCGCAGTGTAGCCCAGCACGCGCGGGCGGGCGCGCCGTCATCGGCACCACCGGCTTCTCCGGCGCGCAGCGCGAGGAGATGGCCGCGCTCGCACGCCAGGCCGCCATCCTCGTGGCGCCCAGCATGTCGGTGGCCGTCACCCTGGCCTTTTCCCTCCTCGCGACGATGGCGAAGGTCCTCGGCGACGACTACGACGTCGAGATCACCGAGACGCACCACCGCTACAAGAAGGACGCGCCGAGCGGCACCGCCCTGCACATGGCCGAGATCGTCGCCCGGGCCCTCGGCCGCGATCTCAAGCAGGTCGGCGTGTACGGCCGGCAGGGTCTGCCCGGCGAGCGCCCGGGCAAGGAGATCGGCGTGATGTCACTCCGCTCGGGCGACGTGGTCGGCGAGCACACGGTGTCCTTCGGCACGCTCGGCGAGCGCCTGGAGCTGACGCACAAGGCCCACAGTCGCGACATGTTCGCGCGCGGGGCGCTGCGCGCGGTACGCTGGGTTGCCGGCCGCGGGCCCGGTCTCTACTCCATGCACGACGTGCTCGGGATCGCCTGATGCTGATCGTGCGCTTCCGCGCCGGCGACGCCACGCGCTACGGCGTGCTCGAGGGCCCGGCGGTGCTGGAGTATTCCGGCACGCCGTGGAGCGCGTTCCGGCGCGGACGCAAGCGCCACTCGCTGCACCAGGTCGTGCTGCTGGCGCCGGTGTCGCCCTCCAAGATCATCGCGGTCGGGCTCAACTACCGCGCGCGCGCCGCCGAGCTGGCCGAGCCGCTGCCCGAGCTGCCCGTGCTCGCCCTCAAGCCGCCGAGCGCCGTCATCGGCCCCGACGACCCGATCGTGCTGCCGCCGCAGAGCACGTTCGTCGAGCACGAGGCCGAGCTGGCCATCGTGATCAAGCGGCGCTGCCACAACGTGCCGGCGGCGCGCGCCCGCGAATACGTGCTGGGCTACACTGCGCTGAACGACGTCACGGCCCGGGACGTGCGCGTGCGCGAGGGCCGGACCGAGCGCGCCAAGGGCTTCGACTCGTTCTGTCCGCTCGGGCCGTGCATCGCCACCGACCTCGATCCGAGCGCGCTCAGCGTCGAGGGCCTCGTCAACGGCGTCGTGCGGCAGTCGGGCTCGACCAAGGACCTCATCTTCCCCGTCGAGGACCTCGTGGCCCGCGTGTCCGAGGTGATGACGCTCGTGCCCGGCGACGTGATCGCCACCGGCACGCCCGCCGGCGCGGGCCGGCTTCAGCCCGGTGACCGCGTCGAGGTCCGCGTCGAAGGCGTCGGCTCGCTCAAGAATCCGGTCGTGAAGCTGTGACGGCCGATCGCCTGCGCCTCGAGGACGTCCGCTTCTACGGCCACCACGGCGTGTCCACCGCGGAGCAGACGGTGGGCGTGTGGTTCTCGGTGGACGCAGAGCTCACGCTGGATCTCACGAGCGCCGCCGTCTCGGACGATCTCGCGTGCGCCGTCGACTACGGCCAGGTCGCGCGCCGCATCGTGGAGATCGGCACGCAGGGCCGCGTGAACCTCATCGAGCGGCTGGCCGGCCAGATCGCGCAGGCGCTGCTGCGGGAGTTCCCCGCCGAGGAAGTCCGGGTGCGCGTGCGCAAGCTGACGCCGCCGCTGCAGGGGCTCGTCGGCACGCCGTCGGTCGAGCTGACGCGGCGACGCTGATGGCGCGCGTCTATCTCGGCCTCGGCAGCAACCTGGGCGACCGGCTCGACCTGCTGCGCTCGGCCGTGCGCCGCCTGCGCGAGAGCGGGGAGATCGCCGTGGTCGAGGCCTCGCCGCTCTACGAGTCGGAGCCGTGGGAGGAGGAGCCCGGTCGCACGGAACGCGAGCGGCGCTGGTATCTCAACTGCGTGGTGGCGATCGAGACCGCGCTGCCGCCGCGCGCGCTGCTCGGGCGGCTGCAGGCGATCGAGGACGCCCTCGGCCGCGTGCGGCCGCCGGGCACGCCGGAGGCGCGACGCTTCGCCGCGCGCACGCTGGACATCGACATCCTCTTCTACGGCGACGAGGTGATCAGCGGACCCGACGACCTGCACGTGCCGCACCTGATGCTGTCCGAGCGCGCGTTCGTGCTGCGGCCGCTGGCCGACGTCGCGCCCGACCTCGAGCATCCGACGCTCTACGCGACCGTGCGCGAGCTGCTCGCCGATCTCGCCGACGAGCACACCGTCCGTGCCGGCGGTTATCCGGCGCGCTGGTTCGAGGACTGAGGCGTGGCCGACGCCGACTTCCAGCGGCAGGCGCTCCAACACCTCGACGCGCTCTACAACTTCGCCGTGTATCTGACCCGCAACCCGCCGGAAGCGGACGACCTTGTTCAAGAAACGTACCTGAGGGCCTTCCGCTTCTCGCACCGCTTCCAGCCGGGAACCCACCTCCGAGCGTGGATGTTTCAAATCTTGAGGAACACGTTTCTCACGTTTTACCGGCTACGCGAGCGTGAGACGGCGATCGCCGAGGACGGTGTCCCGGATTGGGACGTACCGATGTTCCACGACACATCGACGGATGAGGGAGGCGCCCTCGAGGCGCACACCGACCTCGAACGTGCCATGCGACACCTGCCCGAGGAATTCCGCACCGTGCTGCTGCTCGCGGAAGTCCAGGGAATGCCGCTCGAGGAAGTCGCCCGGGTGATGGCCTGCCCGGTCGGCACCGTGAAGTCGCGGATCTTCCGCGCCAAGGAGCGGCTGCGCGGTTTGCTGAAGGACTACGAGAAGAAATGAGCGACGAGCTGAGGGGTCCCGACGACGATGCGCTCGGACGCCGCCTGGCGTCCGAGCTACCGCGCTACACGGCGCCGGCGCGCTTGCGCGTCAGCCTCGTGGAGGCGACGGACCGTCCGCGACGGCCGATGTGGCTCGGCCCGCTCGTGGCCGCCGCCGCCACCGCGCTCGCCCTCGTGCTCTTCATGCTGCCCGTCCTGCCGCGCATCGTGCCCGCCGATCCCGTGCAGCAGGTCGTACGCGCCGTCGTCAACGAGCACTCGCGGGCGCTCATGTGGGGCGCGCGCCAGCCGCAGATCCTGCCGGCCGGCCTGCCGTGGCTGACGCAGGAGACGGGCATCGATCTCCGGCAGGCCTTCGCCGGCGACGACCGCCTGAGCCTGGTGAGCGCCGAGCCCGTGTACCTCACGCGCCAGCGCGGCCTCGCCGTGCACTACCGCGACGTCGATGGTCACCTCGTCAGCTACATCGTGCTGCCCGCCGAGCGCAGCTTCACGATGGTCGAGCGCGACCGCGTGGCGATCGATCGCTTCCGTCCGATGCTCGCGCGCGACAGCGGGTTCGTGACGTGGATCTGGAAGCAGGGCGACGTCGCGTGCTTCCTCGTCTCGGACATGGTCTCGCAGGATGACCTCGAGCGGTTCAAAGACTACTTCGTGCGCGTGCGCGTGGCGACGGAGCCGACGATCGCCTATTAACGGGATGGGCGGGGAGCGGCGTGCCCCTCTTCGACCACGCAAATCGACGTTACGTTACGCCTGTCATCGAGCCATGATTCCGAGCCGGGTCCGACGCGATACCCAGAAGACACGGGTCTCAGAGGGGCACACCGCCCCCCACCCACCCCTTCACTTGGCGATTGTCGGATCGGGCGGAGCGCACATGGCGGGGATTCTTCAGGCGGGCGGAGAGAATCAGGTCGCAGAGTTCGCGGATGGCGCCGGAGCCGGCGCGGGCGTGGGTGACGTAGACGGCCGACTTTCGTACGGCCGGGAGGGCGTCGGCGACGGCGACGGGGAAGCCGACGAGGGCCATCGCCGGGAGGTCGCCGACGTCGTCGCCCACGTAGCACGCGTCGGCCGCGCGCACGCCGTGCCGCGCCAGGATCCCCTGCACCACGGCGCTCTTGTCGGTCGCGTCCTGGTGGACCTCGACGACGCCCAGCTCGCGCGCGCGGCGCTCGACGATCTCCGAGTGGCGGCGCGTGATCACGGCCGTGATCACGCCGGCCTCGCGGAGCAGCACGAGGCCCTGGCCGTCCCGCACGTCGAAGCGCTTGAGCTCCTCGCCGCGGTCGGTGTACCAGATGCCGCCGTCGGTGAGCACGCCGTCCACGTCCATCGCCACCAGACGCACGGCGGCCAGTCGCGGCCCGGCGGGCGGACGCTTCACGCCGGGCGCCCCGCGAGGTCGCGCTCGACGACGAATGGCAGCGCCATCACGCTCAGGGTCACCAGCAGCACCTCCGTGTCGCCGAAGTTGTATTCGAAGAGGCCGGCCACCAGGAAGGCCGTCACCGCGGCCAGCGCGCCGACGACGAGCGCGCGCTCGGCCACGGCGTCCCCGGGCACGCGGCGGAGCAAGCCCCACGCGCGCGCGAAGAAGGCGGCGAAGATCCAGAGCCAGAGCGCGAGACCGACGAGGCCGCGCTCGACGGCGATCTGCAGCGGGGTATTGTGCAGGTGGCTCGTGTGCCGCCGGACGGCTTCGGGCGGGGCATAGGTCGGATAGAGGCGCTTGACGCCGCCAAGGCCGACACCGATGAAGGGATGGCTGCGCAGCATCGTCAGCCCGCCGTCGAACATCGCGAAGCGCTCCCGCGCCGTCGGATCGGCAGGGTCGGCGATCGTCTCGGCCCGCTGGCGCACGCGTGGCACCGCGAGAAGCAGCAAGACGGCCGCCGCCACGACCGCGACCGCGATTGACCACCGGCGCACGCCGGTGAGCGCGAGAAGGACACCGGCGCCGAAGCCGAGCCACGCGCCACGCACGAGCGTCAATGCGAGGGCGACCGCGCTCGTGAGCCAGGCGACGGTGCTGGCGGCTCTGCGACGGCCGGCGACGGCGAGCGTCGGCAACGTGGCGGCGAGCGCCACCGCCAGCACACCGCCGAGCGTCATGTAGATGCTGTAGAAGCCGTGCGCGCGCCGACACTTGCCGAACACGCTCCGGACGACGGGCGGCCACGACGAATCGAAGGCGTCGAGCCGCGAGGGCGCGCACGTCGTGACCTGCAGGATCGAGACGACGGCGACGCCCGCCAGGGCCCACAGCAGCCGGGACGCGAAGCGCCGCGCCGCGCTCGCGTCGTCGAGCACGCCGAACACGATCCACAACGTCGCGAGCGGCAGCAGCGTCTTCGTCGCCCGCAGGCTCTCCAGGGGTGTCGAGGACAGCGCGGCCGTGAGGATCGACCACGCGCTGAACGCAAGCACCGGGGCCAGCAGCGGCCACGACGTCCGGGACATGGTGCGCGCGTGGCGTGTCCACACCAGCCAGACGGCGAGGACAACCAGCGATGTCTCCGACAGGGTGATCGACACGGCCAGCCCGACAACGAGCGCGGCGACGAGCGCGTCGCGCAGCACGAGGGCGCGGCGCCGGCTCAATATGCGTTCCGATTGCGGAAGCCGAGCCAGAGTGTCTGGAGCAGGATCTTGAGGTCCAGCGACATCGACCAGTTCTCGATGTAATAGAGGTCGCACTTGATGCGCTCCTCGATCGACGTGTTGCCGCGCCAGCCGTTGATCTGAGCCCAGCCGGTGATCCCCGCCTTCACCTTGTGGCGCAGCATGTAGCGCGGCACGCGCCGGCGGAACTCCTCGACGAAGCTCGGCCGTTCGGGCCGGGGCCCGACGAGGCTCATGTCGCCACGCAAGACGTTGAGGAGCTGGGGCAGCTCGTCGAGGCTCGTGCGACGCAGGAAGACGCCGACTCGGGTTCGACGCGGATCGTCGCGGATCGCCCAGCGCGGGCCGGTGTCCGCCTCCGCGTCCACGCCCATGGTGCGGAACTTCAGCATCCCGAAGCGGCGGCCGTCGATTCCCATCCGCTCCTGGCGGTAGAGGATCGCGCCGGGCGAGCCCAGTCTGATGGCGAGCGCGATGACCAGCATCACGGGCAGCATCAGCCCGAGGGCGACGGTGCCCAGCGCCACGTCGCACACGCGCTTCAGGATGCGGTTCCACCCGTCGAGGGGCGACTCGCGCAGGTGGATGATCGGCACCGTCTCGAATTCCTCGACGCCGCCGCGCAGCGCGACGCTGAACACGTCGGGCACGAGGTGGATCGTCACCGGGTCGTCGCCGATCTCGTTCAGGATCCCGGCCAGCCGCGCATACTCGGCGTGCGGGAGCGCGATGATGACGATGTCCACCGGACGCGTGTCGAGGACGGCGCGGATGTCCTCCGGCGCACCCAGCCACGGCGCCCCGGCCGTGCCGTCGAGCTTGTCGCCGAGGATCCCGAGCACGCGGATGCCGACGTCGCGCCGTTTCTGCAGCACCCGCATGATCTCCGCCGCCGGCTCGCCGCCGCCCACGACCACCGCGTAGCGCTGGTTGTACCCGCGCCGGCGCGCGACCCGCAGCGCCTCGCGGAAGGCCTGCCGCCCCAGATAGGCGGCCGCGATCGACACGATCCAGAAGATGAGGATGACGGCGCGCGAATAGTCGTAACCGCGGAAGACGAAGCTCATGATGGCGACGAGGACCAGCGCGCCGACCGTGGAGGCCTTGCCGATGTCCTTCCACTCGGACAGCCGTGAGCCGAAGCGGTACGGGCGGTAGAGATTGAACGTCTTGAACGCGACCCCCCACACCGCCAGGATGGGCACGAGCTGCAGCAGATAGTCGCGGAACGGGGGAATGTTGCCGTGGCCGAAGACGTGGAACCGCAGGCCGTACGCGAACAGCCAGCAGCCGGCGACGATCACGAGGTCGAGGGCGAGCATCAGGTGCTCGAAGACCCGCGAGTGAGCCTTCAGCACGCGCGCCTCGCGAGGAATTCCCCCCAGCGCAGGTCCACGTAGTCCGCGATGCGCCGGCGGAAGACCGGCAGGTCGAACTCTTCGGCGCGCGCGCGCAGCGCGGCGGGCTCGAACCGGTGCGCGGCGCGCTCGAAGGTCAGGATGGCGTCGGCGAGCGCGGCCTCCGTCTGCTCGGTGAAGAACACGGCGGTCGGCGGCGCATCCGAGGCGTGGACGTCCACCATCGTCTCGAGCGCGCCGCCGCGGCCGAGGGCGATGGTCGGCCGCCCCGCCGCCGCCGCCTCCAGCGGCACGATGCCGAAATCCTCCACCGCGGGGAAGAGCACCGCGCGGCAGCGCGCGTAGAGATCGGCGACTTCCGCGTCGGAGCGCCAGCCGAGGAACTGCACCGCCGCGCCCGCCGAGGCACGCAGCCGCCGCTCCTCCGGCCCCGTCCCGACGACGACGAGGCGCCGGCCGAGCCGGCCCGCGGCGGCGACCGCGAGGTCCACGCGCTTGTAGGGCACCAGCGCGGAGACGACGAGATAGAAGTCGTCCACGCGCGCGGCCGGCCGGAACCGCGCGACGTCCACCGGCGGGTGGATGACGTCGGCGCCGCGGCCGTACACGCGGCGAATCCGCTCGGCGATGTGATGCGAGATCGCGAGGAAGACGTCCACGCCCCCGGTGCGACGGTCCCACGCGCGCAGCGCGGCGGCGACCGGCGGCATCGTCCACCGCGTCAGCCGCGGCGCGCGCGGGCCGAAGTAGTCGTCGTAGAGGTCCCACACGTAGCGCATCGGGCTGAAGCAGTAGCAGATGTGCAGCGCGTCGGCCGGCCGCTGCACGGCCTTGGCCACGCTGTGACTCAGCGAGATGACGAGGTCGAAGCCCGACAGGTCGAATCCACGGACGGCGGCCGGGAACAGCGGCAGGTACTGGCGGTAGCGCGAGACGGCGCCGGGCAGCCGCTGGATGAACGAGGTGATCACGCGGCGGCGCTCGATCACCGGCGAGACGCTCCCGGGCACGTGCAGCAGCGTGAACAGCGGCGCCTCCGGGAACAGCTCGCAGAAGACCTCGAGACAGCGTTCGCCGCCGCGCATGCCGGTGAGCCAGTCGTGCACGAGGGCCACCCGGGGCGCCGACGCGCCGCCCGGCCGCGCGCGCGCGCCTACCGCGGCCGGCGTCGTATCTGCGCTCGCCAATATTCGAGGAGGTCGCTCAAGGTCTGCTCGAGCGGAATGCGGGGGCGCCAGCCGACCGCCTGGTGGATCTTCTCGGCGCTGCCGCGCAGCACCGGGACGTCCGACGGCCGGAGGCGTGCGGGGTCGGGCCGGATCTCGATGCGGTCGAGCGTGGACTGCGACATCAAAAAGTTCAGCATGCGCTCGATCGACCAGTCGACGCCGGAGCAGAGGTTGTAGACCTCGCCCGCCGTCCCCCGCTCGAGCAGCGTCCAGTAGCCCTGCACGATGTCGCGCACGTCGGAGAAGTCCCGCGTGGGCTTGAGATCGCCCACGCTCACGAACGGCTCACGAATCCCCGCCTCCGCCTCCGCGATCTGCTTCGCGAACGACGACGTGGCGAAGGCGTCGCCCCGAGGGGGTCCCGTGTTGTGCACGAGGTTTCCCCCGAGGCCCGCGTGAAATACGTGGTCCTCGGTTTCGAAGTCCCATACTTCGCCTTCATATGGAACTGCTTCGATCTTCTTGATGACGTCGTCGGGAACTTGCAGGTGACGCCCCCAGGCCTCGTGTCCCGCAATCGGCGAGTTCAGATTCATCTGGTAGTACGTGCCGGCGCTGCGAACTTCCGTATTCAGACACATACGCTGCCGCGTCGTGTTGGCCACGAGGTAGCAAAGACCAAGGACGAGAATCGGCGACTTCGTCTTGAAGCTTTTGAACTCGTCGATACCATGGCCGGCTTTCAATCCGTCGCCCTCGTTGTAGCCGCGGAGGAAGGCGAGCTTTGCATCCGTCTGCGCGTTGAGGATACTTCGCGGAACGCGCTTGTTACGGTCGCTCGCATAGACCTGAGGGCGCAACCACTCTGCGAATACTTCAGGCTTCCTTATGGTGAGGCGCCATACGTCAGCCGCACCTTCGACGAAATACGTGTCGAGGCCGAAATGCTGAAGGAAAATCTCAGCACACCGTTCCAACGCCTTTCGGTCCTTATTGTCGATTCTGACCTTGCCATTGGTGATACATCCTTCCGCGACAAAAAAACCGAGTAACCAGGCGACATCCTCGTGCACCCACATTCCCGAGCTACTCGGCATCGCGACCATGGCCACGCGATCCCCGAGCGCAAGGCGACTCGCCGAGATCGCGACGCGACCAGCCTGAGCCGGTGCCATGACGGAATGCTCGCCCGTGACTTCGACGATTCCGCCGCTCGCCACAAGTCGAATCACACGATCGTCCGAGTGGAGCGAATGGCAAGACAGATGCGCAATCTTGGACCACGTGCCGTCGGCCCATACCGACAGCGGGTGGCGCCGCATGTCCCAGACCGTCGTTCCGTCGTCCAAGCGTTGACCGCTCAAATACCCCGCCGGCTTATATCGGCGAAGCTCCCCGATATATCGGATATCGATCAGTCCAGTGCGGTCGTCGCGCAACAGCACCGGCGTGTGACGGCCGACACTGTGATTGAACGCGCGCGCGCGCACGATGTCGAGGCCATAGCTCTTGAAGTATTGATAGCCCATCAGATCCTGCGTGACCTTGCTCACGGCGTACGGCGACAGCGGGCGGAGCGGGTTCGTCTCGCGGATGGGCAGCTCGTCGGGGTAGACGAGGCCGTACTCCTCGCTCGAGCCGATCACGAGAAAGCGCGTCGCCGTCGCGCCGAGCTGGCGGATCGCCTCGAACAGGTTCATCTGGCTGATCGCGTTGGTGAGCAGCGTCTCGCTCGGCGCCTCCCAGGAGGCGCCCACGAAGCTCTGCGCCGCGAGGTGGACGATGTAGTCCGGGCGGGCCTGCTCCAGCAGCAAGCGGACGGACGACAGGTCACGCAGGTCCGCGCCGATGAGCGTGAGGCGGTCGCGGAGATGGTCGATGTGCTCGGTCGTGCTGCGCCAGCGGACCGAGCCCACGACGGCGGCGCCCTGGGCGAGGGCCCACTCGGCGAGATGGCTGCCGACGAACCCGGTGACCCCGGTGACGAGGATCCGCATCCGCCCGATATTACTACACTCCCAGCACCTCTCCGTAGAGCGCGTGCAGCGCGCCGACCATCTCGCGCGCGTCGAACTCGCTGCGCGCGCGCATGCGATTCTCGGCGCCCAGCGCCGCGCGCGCGGCCGCATCGCCCGCGAGCCGGGCGAGGGCCGCCGCCATCGCGTCGACGTCCCCGGCAAAGAGCCCGGGCGACGCGGGCGGCAGCACCTCGCGGTGCGCCGGGATGTCGCTCGCCAGTACCGGCAGGCCGAGCGCCATCGCCTCGAGCACGGCGAGCGGCATGCCCTCCTTGTGCGACGTCGTCGCGTAGACGTCGAAGGCCGGCAGCAGCCTCGCCGCGTCCACGCGCTCGCCCGCGAAGACGGCGCGCGGGCCCAGGCTGAGCGAGCCGGCGAGTCCGCGCAAGCGCGCCGACTCCTCGCCGTCCCCGACCAGCACGAGGATGACGTCCGGCACGCGCGCCACCGCGCGGAGCAGGACATCGAGGTGCTTGACCGCATCGAAGCGTGCGACGGTGCCCACGACCATCGCGTCCCCGGGCAGGCCGAGCTCGCGCCGCGCCTCCCGGCGATCGAGCGCCGTCGCGGTCAGCCGCGCCACGTCCACGCCGTTCTGGACCACCCGACTCTGCCGCTCGGTGAACAGCCGCAGCGCCAGCCCCTCGCGCTCTTGCGTGCGCGAGACGTTGACAACGATCGCCGTCCAGGCCGACAGCCGCCGCTCGAGCGCGAGGTAGGCCGCGCGCGCGGGCGCCGCATACCGTTCGAAGTGGATGCCGTGGAACGTGTGGATGGCGGGGACGCCGGTGATCCGGGCCGCCAGCCGACCATAGAGGCCGGCGCCCTTGCCGTGGGAGTGCACGAGGCTGATGCGGCGCTCGCGCACGAGCCCGACGACGCGCGCGAGCGTGGACGGACGCAGGCGATTCGTGGCCAGCTTCACGGTCTCGATCCCCGCCTTCGCGAGGCCGTCGAAGAGCACGCCGTCGGCGGGCCCGGCCACGATCGGCTGCCAGCCTCGCGCCTGGAGCCCGCGCCCCAGCAGCGCGACGTGCTGGGGGCCACCGCCCGGCCGGGTCGACACGAGGAGCTGCAGGATCGGTCCTGGCGACGGGGTCATCGCGCTCAGGAGGACCGCCGACGTCTCACCGCCGCCTACCGCACTTCGCGCGGCGTCCGCGCAATAACCGCGCGTGCGGCACGCCGCAGCAGCGTCGGAAGCAGTAGCGCCCCGAGCGGCCTGGCCACAAACACGGCCGACCACACCGGAGATGCCCCACTCCGCAGCGCGCGAACCTTGGCGATGATCTCGTCGCGGAGCCGGGTCGAGTCGCGGGCGCTCGACAGCCGGCCCGGCGCGAGCCGGCGCAGGACCATCGGCTCCGTGAGGTTGGCAAGCTGCGTGACGCGGCTCATCCGGAGCCACAGGTCGTAGTCCTGGGCAACGGCGAACGACTCGTCGTATCCGCCTACCAGATCGATCACGGCGCGCCGGAACATCACGGCGGAGTGGATGAACGGGTTCGCGCGGATGAGCGCGCGCCGAAGCGCACGGTCGTCGGCGGGCGGCACGAGCGTCTGGACCACCCCCCCTGACGGCGCGATCTCGCGCGCGGCGGTACCGAGCAGTCCGACGTCGGGATGGTCGGCCAGGAACGCGGCCTGCCGGGCGAGGCGCTCGGGGAGCGCGACGTCGTCGGCGTCGATGCGCGCGATCAGCGGCGCGCGCGCGGCCCGGAGACCGCGATTCAGCGCCGCCGTCTGCCCGCCGCGCGACTGTCGAAGCACGGACACCCTCGTGTCGCCGATCGCAGCGAGGCGCTTCGGCGTCCCGTCGGTCGAGCCGTCGTCCACCACGATGAACTCGAGGTCGATCAGCGACTGTCCCAAGATGCTGGCCAGCGCCTCGCCCAGCCACGGCTCGCCGTTGTAGACGGCCATCACGACGGAGACGGCCGGCGCGCTCATCGCTTCAGCGCCACCAGCAGGATCATGTGGCCGAGCGCGTGCAGGGCCGGCCTCGTGTACAGCAGCCGTCGCGCCAGGCCCCGCACCCCGCCGCGCGCCGGCGTCGCCCCGCCGACGTCCGCGGCGCCCGGCCCCCCGCCGCGGGCCGGCCGCCAGCGGCGCCACGCGCTGCGCAACACGCGCGCGGGATCGTACGGCGTCGCCTGCACGACGCGGAAGCCGGCGCGCTCCACCGCCGCCGTCGCCTCGCGCCGCGAGAACGCGAACTGATAGAACGTTCCGCCGGCGGCGCGGACGCGCTCGTTCGCGCGCCTGATCCGCCGCGCGCCGAGACGACGGACGACGTTCACGTAGGGCACCGAGACGAGCAGCGTGCCGCCGGGCGCCAGCACGCGATGCGCCTCGGCGAGGATGCGATCGGGGCCGCCGGCGTCGTGCTCGACGACTCCGAGCGAGACGTACGCTCCGAACGCGCCGGCGCCGAACGCCAGCTGTCCCAGGTCCATGGCCACCAGCGGCGTGTCCTTGGCCCACGCGCGGCAGACGCGGAGCGGGTCGACCGCCCAGTCGGCGCCGACGGCGTGGTAACCACGCCCGCGCAGCAGCACCACGTACTGGCCGAGACCGCATCCCGCCTCGAGGATCGGCGCGGGCGCCGGTGGCAGATGGCGGAGGATGAGGTCGGTCAGCGGCGATGCCCGAGCATGCGCAGCAGCTCGATCTCGCGTGTGAGGGCCGTCGTCAGATCGTAGCGCTCGACGATCTCGCGCCGGGCGGCATCGCCCAGGCGCCGCGCGAGCTCGCGGTCCGTGATCAGACGCTCGACGGCGTCGGCGAGCGCACCGGCGTCGGCGGGATCGACCAGCAGCCCGGTGCGACCGTCCACGATGGCCGCCCGGTTGCCGCCGACGTTCGACGCCACGCACGGCACGCCGCAGCTCATCGCCTCCAGCAGCACCTTGGCGTGGCCTTCGGTGAACGAGGGCAGAACGAAGACGTCGGCGGCGGCATAGATGGACGGCAGCCGGGCGTGGTCGACCACCGGCGAGAGCTCGAGGCGCACCCCGGCGCGCGCCGCCTCGCCGGCGAGCGCGTCGCGGAGCGCACCGTCGCCGACGAAACGCAGCGTCACGTCGAGACGACCGCGCAGCTTCGCGGCGGCGGCGATCAGCGCGCCGAGGTTCTTCTCGGGCGAGAGGCGGCCGACGTACAGCACGGTCGGGATGGAGGCCGGTGGCCGCGGCATCGGACGGAACGCGCCCGCGTCGACGGCGTTCGGCAGCAGATGCACCGCCTCCCGCGAGCGGGCGCGGTCCGCGACGTACGCCGCCAGCTCGGGCGTGGTCACGATCACCGCGTCGGCCTCGGCCAGCGCCAGCCGCTCGAGCCGTCGATGCATCCACGCGCGCGCCGGTGTGCGCGCGAGCCGGTCGTAGTGAAAGCCGTACGTCGTGGCGAACGGCACGCCGAACCGGCGCCGCGCCACGAGCGCCGGGATCACCCCGGTGAGGTGGAACACGCGGAGGACGGAGCATCCGGCCAGCGCGCGTCCGTGGCGGAGCCCCATGAGCCCGGCGTAGACCCACGGATGCCAGGCGGCCCCCGCGACGACACGAACCCGCCCCGCCAGCTCCGCGTCGGTCGTGAAGTCGGCGAGCGTCTCCCGCCGGTAGCTGAAGTAGCGAACCTCGTCGAACGCGCGCGCGTACGGCCGCAGGTAGCCGTCGATGAAGCGCGTGTGCTGCCCGGTCTGGGCGAGGGCGCCGAGGCCCCCGCGAATCTCCGGGAGCAGGCCGAGAATCACGACCCCGCTCCAGGCCGCGAGCGCGCGACGATGCGGAACCCGATCGATTCCTCGGGATGGCGAAGGGCGGCCGCGCGCTTCCAGCGGACGAGGCGCGCGTACGGCGCGAGCGCGAGGCCACCGACGACGTCGATCAGGCCGGCGAGCGGCGTGTCGTACACGACGGGCATCACGGGCTCCGTCGGCGTGAAGCCGCCGCCGGCCAGCTCGGCCAGCAGGCTGTCCCGGGAGTACTCGACCTTGTGGTCGGCGTCCGAGAACGCGAAGAGGCCGGCGGCGCGCAGGCGACGCCGCCACGAGGTATCGCGATGCGGCGCCGAGAGGAGCAGCCGTCCGCGCGGCTTCAGCACGCGACGGATCTCGCGCAGCACGGCCACCCGCGGCTCGAGGTGCTCGATGACGTCGAGGAACAGGACGGCGTCGAACGTGCCCGGCGGGAACGGAAACGGCTGCGTCACGTCCCACGCCAGCAGCCGCACGTTGTC
Organism: Candidatus Rokuibacteriota bacterium; assembly: GCA_003220335.1. Taxonomy (GTDB): domain Bacteria; phylum Methylomirabilota; class Methylomirabilia; order Rokubacteriales; family CSP1-6; genus AR12. Next base: position 23,171 of record QHSB01000061.1, on the reverse strand, counting down.
CATCCCGCGCCGGCGCGCGGCCGCCACCGCGATGCCGAGCTGCGTGACGTCCGCATCCATTCCGAACACGCGCCGCGCGCGGCCGGCCGCCGCCAGCGTGTGCGCGCCGTTCGCGCACCCGACGTCGAGCACGACGTCGCCGGCCTGGAGATAGTCGACGTACCAGTGGTGCCACGGTGCGTCGACGAGATGCTTGGGATGAATCGCCTCGCGGCTCTTGCCCGTGTACCTCACGAGCCGCACGGCGACCGCACCGCCCCGGCGGTTGAGCGAGTCGACGGCGGCCACCAGCGGCCGCGGCCACCAGGCGCTCACCGCGGCCTCCGTCGCGCCCGCCATGCTTCCAGGACCTCCTCGTAAACGCGCGCCGTCGCCGCCGCGCAGACGTCCCAGCGGTACAGCCGCTCCACGCGCTCGCGGTTGGCGGTGCCGAAGCGGCGCCGGATCGTGGCGTCGCCGAGCAGGGTGAGGATCCCGCGCACGAAGGCGTCGCGGTCTGTCGGGTCGGCGACGAGGCCGCCGGCGGCGGGAACGATCAGCTCCGGCAGCGAGCCGCGATCCGAGATGAGCACCGGGAGCCCGCACGACATCGCCTCCGCCACCACGAGGCCGAAGCCTTCCAGCGTGGACGGGAACACGAGCATGTCGGCCAGCCGATAGTAGTCGAGCTTCTCGGCGGCGGGAACGTGGCCGGTGAAGACGACCGAGGCCTCGATGCCGAGCGCCCGCGCCCGCCTGCGCAGCTCGCCCAGTCGCGGTCCGCCGCCGGCCACGATCAGCTTGGCCTCGCCGCGCATACGCGTGACCTCGTGCCATACGTCGAGCAGGAAGGCGAGGTTCTTGCGCGGCTCGAGTGACCCCAGGAACAGGACGATCGGCGCGCCGGCCACCCCGAGGCGGCGCGCGAGCGCTTCCGGTCTCGGGCCCGGCGCGAGCGCGCGGTCCACACCGTACGGAACGACGGCGAATTGTTCCGTGGGGACGCCTAGCTCCTCGGAGGCCTGCCGGCGGGCGAACTCGCTCCCGACGATCACGCACTCGACCGCCCGCATCACGCGTCCTTCGATCAAGGGGTTCAGCCAGCTGGGATCGAGGTGATGGTGGTGCGCGACGATCGGCACGTCGACGCCGTACCAGGCGCGCGCCGCCAGCGCGGCGGGACCGATGTAGCGCAGCGAGTGCGCGCGGAGCAGGTCGAAGCGCGTCGCCTTGTACACGCGCCTGATGGCCGGCGGCAGCACGAACGCGGCGATCGGCCAGCGCAGCCCGCGTCCGATCGGCAGGCGGTGCACCGTCCAGTTGGGCACGCCGTCGGGATACGTCTTGTGGCGAGCGAGCAGGATGTCGAACACGAGGCCGCGCTTGGTCATCTCGCGCAGCACCTCGACCTCGTACATCTCGCCACCGAGGCGTGTTTCCGGATCGAGGCCGCAGTGGGGCGTGCAGATGCGCATCACGACGGTCGCTGCGCCAGGGCCCGGGTCGCGCAGAGCCACTGGAGTTGTCGCGCATACGCCACGCACATCGCGTCGCCCGATGGCGCATGCTCCAGCACTTGCGCACGTAGCTCCGCCCAGCGCTCCCTCGTCTCGAGAATGGCGGTCCGGACGTCGTCGCGGAATCCGACGCCGTAACGCCGACTCACCTCGACCAGTCCGCCGCCGTCCTCGTGGTAGACGATGGGAAGTCCGCACTGGGCGCCCTCCACCGGATGCATCGGGCCCGGCTCCGAGCGCGAGGCAGTGAGATAGGCGTGGCAGCGCCGAAGGAGCGATGCCAGCGCGGTGCCGGTGGCCGGAGCGTGCGTGCGGGCCGCCTTCCAACGAATCTCGCTCGGCCAACGGCCGATCACCCACAATTCCGTGTCCGGCAATCGGCCCGCGGCGATCAAGCCGTCGACCTCACGATACACGTCGAAGCCCTTGTTCCAGTTGTCGGACCAGTGGTGCGTGACGAGCCGGAAGGGCGTGCCGACCCGGAACAGATCGGCGCCGAGCGGGTGGAAGATGGCGGGATCGGCACCGTTGCGGATGACGGCGTGGAGCCGAGAGCCGTCGAACCACCGGCTCACGTGATAGTCGCGCAGCCAGTCCGAGACGAAAACCGTGAAGTCGGTCACCACGTTCGCCTCGGCCAGGAGCCCGTCCATCATCGTCGTGGCCTTGCGAGCGTCGCACTCGTTGATCCGATGGAGGCAGACCACCCGCGGACTGCGCCGGCGGTAGTCTCGGATGTCCTCCGGGCCGAACGTCACGAGGCCGCCCACGCGAGGATCCACGATGACGATGGCGTCCAGCACACCGTCGAGGTTGTCCGACACCGCCCAGCCGCGCGCGGAGAGGGAGCGGACCATCTGCACGAGCCATTGGTTGCCACCACCCCACGGCGACGACGTCGGCCTCATGTTGAAGGCCACGCGCGCAACCGGCGCGTCAGGGCTCGCGGCAGCGCCGTGCTCCAGCGACCCGGCGCCGAGGACACGCCGAAGCCACGAGCCCGCCGGCCCGAGCCTCATCGGCGCCGCCCGATCAGGTCCAGCAGTGCCCGGGCCACCCGCGGTGCCCCCCGACCGTCCACGAGGGCCCGACCTCTTCGGCTCATGTCGGCGCGCCGCCAGGGATCGGCGGCGAGCGCCGCCAGCGTAGCCACGAGGCCCGGGCCCAGCGCGGCGTCGTGGACGTCGCCGGCGTAGGCGAGCGCGCCTGCCGCCCGCATCGCGTCGACGTTCGGCGTCTGGTTCGCCGCCAGACCGATGGCCACCATAGGGGTGCCGGTGGCCGCCAACTCGTACACGGTCTGCCCGCCTCCGGTAATGGCCAGGTCTACCGCCAGCATCAAATCGCGGAGATGCTTGGGGCTTTCGTGCAGCACCACTTGGCCCGCGACGGCGCCCACGGCGGCGCGGACGGAGGCGACGTCGTCGACGAGCGGCCCCGCCACCACGTCGAGGGTGATGGCGCCAAGCCCCGCGATCGCCCAGCGCATGAGGGGAGCGACGAGTCGGCCGGGATCGGCGCCGCCGATGGTCACGAGAGCTCGCTGGACATTATCGTGAATCGTTCGCGGCGCGGCCTCGGCGAACTCGGGCCGCAACGCGAGGTAGCTCGGACCGAGCAGATAGCGCGTCCGAGGACCGCCGCGGTACGGCAGCGCGCGCGCTCCAGCGCCACCGTTGATGACGAGGTCGACGGGCAGCTCGCGGTTCGCGGTGTCGTCGAAGACGGCCACCGGCCGCCCGGCCGCGACGAAGACCGCCAGGTCGTCGGTCGTGAAGCCGTAGGAATCCACGACGAGGGCGGACGCACCGAGCCGCCCGCACCACTCGAGAGTGGCTTCGGGATCATCCGCACGCGCCACCGCCGACGCTTCGAAGCCCGCGGCCATCGCGAGCTCGAGCGTCCGGTGGTCACCGTCGATGAGCATACGACTCTCGGCGCCGAGGGTGCGCAGCGCATGCGCGAGGGCGAGGCAGCGGGAGAGGTGACCCAGGCCGAGCGCGGATCCCGCGCCGGTCCTGAACGCTATACCGACCGCATCGCCCATGGAGAGGTCCGCCACCTCAGAGCCCTGTCCTCATCCGCCTCCGACATCCGCGGAGGCCAGTGCGCCCAGGCCCCGCAGATACGACTCGACGGCGGCATAGAACGGAGCCGACAGCGGCATGGTACGGAATGGATGCTTGTGGGAGCCTCGCGGGTGGACCGTGGATTGTACAGAGCCGCCTGCTCCAGCGTCCGGATCCGTATCGTCCGCTCCAGCCCATGGCTCGCGTCGAGCGTCCGGAAATCGTGGGCAGGCGAGAGGGCCACCCAGGTGACGTTGGGCAGGCGCAGCCGCCAGCGACCCAGGTGCCGCGCGAGCCTCACGATGGCGACGCGCGCGACCACCCGCTACCGCGCCGCGCCGATGACGAAACCTTCATCGCCGTCGAAGGAGTAGTACGTTCCCGCGCGCGGCGCCACGGGCTTCGTCGCGAGATACGCGACGCGGTGACGCGCCAGCGCCGCCGAGCTTTTACGGTGACAGTCCGAGCGACTGATCCGCTCGAAGCCGACCATCGCCAGCCAGGATTCGACGGCACGTGCGGACGGCAGATGCGTGATGTTCGGGCTGAGGTGATACTTTCGCTCGGTCTCGTCCGACGGTGGGTAGATGATCTCCACGCAGTTCGCGTGCCGCAGCCACCGCCGCCGGATCGTCGCCGACTCCAGCACGAGCACACCGCCGCCGCGCAGCTGGTCGAAGAGCCGCTTCATCATCCGCAACTGCTCGGGGTTGTGGTAGAGCACGCCGGTGCACCAAATGCAATCGAACGGCGCCCACGTGTCCGCCGCGTCACTGTACATGAAGTTCGCCGAGAGGTAGCGGATACGGGACGAGTCGAGCTCGCGAAGCCATCGCTCGTTGGTCTCCTTCATGCGCGGGAGGTCCACGAGAACCAGTTCGTCGGGCTCGAGCTCGAGCAACCGGCGCGTGTCCCGGCCATCTTTCGGGCCGATCTCGAGGATGCGCGCCATGCGAGTGTCGCCCACATACCGGCGGAGGTCCTCGAAGAGCATCTCGCGATAGTCAGGCGGCTCCCGCCGTCGCAGGAACCGCTTGGCCAGGGCTTTGAGCTCGCCGCGGAGAGGCGCCATCATCCGGCCGCTTTCGGACGTCGGCGTACGCGAGCACGCCCGCGGCCCGCGTCGCCTGGAGGCCCACTCGGCCCGGCGAGGAGCACAAGGCTCTCGGTCCCAGAGGCCCGCAGGGCGTGCGCCAAGGCGAGGCAGCGGCGGAAGTGATCCCGCCCGACTGCGGAGCGCGCGTCGGACCGGAACGCCACGCGGACGGCGTGTCCCGTGGAGAGGTCCACCATCTCAGGCGCTGTCCTCATCCCGCTCGCATCCCTCGGAAGCCAGTGCGCCGAGGCTCCCCAGATACGACTCGGTGGCGGCGTTGAACGGTGCCGACAGCGGCATGCTACGGAGATGGAATTCCTCGTGATAGTCGTTGGTGTCACGCAGCAGCCTCGCCTCGGCCGACGACGGCTTCACATGTACCATGGCCAACGCTGGGATGTCACGCGCGGCGAGGTAGGAGGTCTCCTCATAGGCGGCACCGACGATGCCCACCTCGGAGAGCACATGCGGAATGCCAAGGTCAGGCCCGCCGCATGCTGGCTCGAGCCCCTCGGCGCCTCTGCATCCGTGCAGTGCGCCACCACCATGATCTCGGCGTCCCTCGAGGCGAGTTCTCGGACATTCTGGCCGAGATACTGGAAATACAGCAAAGCGTTGCTGCAGACGACGGCGTGAATCCGGAAGGCGTGCGCGCTCATGGGGTGGCTGAGGCCGGCGCTGCCGCCTCGACGGCCGCCGCGTCGAGCACCACCAATTGATCCGCAACCGCGCGAGCGCCAGTCGCTGCTTCTGGCCTGCCGACAGCCCGCCGCCCTGCTCCGTCAGTTGATGATCGAGCCCCAGCGGCAGCGCGCTGATAAAGTCACACCGCGAGCGACGCAGCGCCTCGGCCAGGTCCCGCTCCGATGGCGGGGTGTCGACTCCGACGGCGAGGAAGTCACGCAGCGTTCCTGGCACGACGAACGCGTCGGGGCCGACATAGGCCGTGCTCGCGAGCAATCGTTCGCGGCTCGCCTCGAGCGGCACCCCACCTTCGGGCAGGAGCAGTCGGATCGTCCCGCCCGTGGGAGCGACCAGCCCCGTGAGAAGAAGCAGGAGCGTCGTCTTGCCAATCCCCGACGGCCCCAGAATCACGGTGGCCGAGCCGGGCGGGATTTCGAGGTCGAGCCCGCACACCAGCGGCACCGTGGGCGTCCACGCGAACGATAGATTCTCGAGGCGCCACCCCACCGGCGCCGTGAAGCGCTCTATTGCCGACCGCTCGGCGAGGTCCCGATCGATCGCCGCCCTGGAGGCAACGAAACTGTCGCGCCACCACGCGAAGAGGGCGATGAGGCGTGCCCCATTGACCCGCGTCTTCGCGGTGATGCCCGCGACCTCGGAGAGGTTCTGAAACAGGCGCAGGGCGAGGAACAGGAAGGCCACCAGCCGACTCTTCTCGTCGCCGAACAGCACGCTGCCGCCGATGGCGATGCCGCCGACGACGAGCAGCCCGATCAGCTGCGGGACGGCCGCGCGGGTCGCGGCCATCCGGTAGTAGCGCTGGAAACCCCGGCTATATGACTCGACCTCTCCGTCGACCTGCCTGATCTCCTGGCCCACGAGGCCATGGATGTGCACGAAGGCTGCGTTCTTTACTCCTGACAGCAGACGCGCCACCGCCTGCGCGAGGGAACCCTGGATCACCGACGACACGCCGTTCAGACGCCGGTCGATCCGCCGGTGTAGGGGCACGACCATCATCAGAATGAGGACCAGCGTGGTCGTGACCGTGATCGACTGGTACGCGAGCGCGGCGAGCGTCGCCACGAGCAGCAACACGCGACCCGCGAGGAAGAAGACTCCGCTCACGGCGCCGGCGGCGCCGACCACCACGTCGCTGAAGAGCGTCATGACATCGCCGAGCCCCGCTCGATCCGAGTGCAGTGCCCACCGAGCGATGTCGCGCCGCCGGTCGACCTCGAAACCGACTTGGCACAGGCCCGCGGTCAGGGTCCCGGCCCACAGCGCGACGACGCGCAGCACGCCGATCACCAGGAAGATCGTGGCTTCCACGGCGACGCTCCCTACCACAGCGACCTTGAGCGGGGCCACCGTCAGCCCGATGGCCACGAGGAATCGCTCGAGCGCGAAGGCAAACGCCAGATCCAACGCAAAGATCACGAGTCCCAGCACCACGCTCACCGCACCCCACACGAGCGTCTGGCGTCCAACGAACTCCAACATCTGCCGCAGGTGACGCGGAGACGTCAGCCACCTGACTGACGGGCGTGTCATGCTTCGATCGCCCGGACGACGGTCATCCAGTCGTCGCGCCGCCGCATGGTCTCGGCGGACGCCACCATCCGATCCCGCCGTTCCTGGGGATCCATGGCCTCGATCCAGGCCACGATGTCCCCCACCGCCTCGCGCGACGAGAATGGCACCACCGTGGGTAACTCGGCGATGCCGTAGGCCGCACCCTCCTCCTCGGCATCGCGGACGACGAACGTCCCGCGGGCGGCGACCTCTGTCTCTTTGATCCACAGGGCATTCCGTCGGAGCATTCGGCCATCGACGCACCACGGCGCATCTTCCGTGTGGACGTAGATCCGCATCCTGTGCAGATTCTCGAGGTACGCCTCGTACGGCACCGGCGGCAACGTCTCCACCTCCAGCCCCATCTGTGCGAGCTGCGCGTAGAAGGCGCGCCGGTGAGGGTGCAGGGTGCCCTGGAAACCTAAGCGGATCGGACGATCCTCCCAAGCCGGACCGGCGTCGCAGTACTCCGGCAGCATCCCCATCCGCACGAACTTCGCACGGAGGCCACGCGCCACCACGAAGTCGTGCCACCAGCGTGAGGTGACCAGGAATGCCGCGATGTTGAGTTGCGCCGCGAGCTGTCCATAGGCTCCCTTGTAGGGGGAGTCGTCCATGAAGGCCTGCCAGACGTCCTGCTCGTACACGTAGAGCGGCCGGTCGCCGAGGAGGCGTGCCACCGATCCGGCCAGGCGCACCAGGGTTCGCAGGCGGAGCACACTCAGCACCCGGTCGTAGGCGGCCACGCGCACGAGGGGCGCGAACCGGACCTCCCGGGCCGACATCATGCGCACCCGGTAGCACCGCGCCAGCGTCGTGAAGAGTTGGTGCTGGTAGCAGTTCGAGCGGATGTAGCGGCGGTCGTCAACCAGCAGCAGAAGGCGTCTCATGCCACCCCGGCGCGCGCCACCGAGATCCCCGCCGGAGCGCGCTCGATATGCGCCGCCCGGGTCGGTTGGTAGCCGAGCCGCGCGAGCCGCCCTTCGTCCGTGTAGCTGGCCATGACGAATCGGTTCCGGTCGGCCCACGAAACGGCCGAACAGAACAGGCCGCCATCGTACACGCCGCTATAGGGATGGTGCGTCATCATCAAGCGGAAGAAGTCCTTCTCGGTGAACGACGCCATCTCGCCGAGCTGGCCGAACACCCGATCGAGTGTGTCGAGGCGGTTAAGGGCCGGTAGCTTCGGGTGCAGGTTGGACACGTACACCCCTTCCACGCCGGCCGCGCGCCGGAACCACGCCTTCTCGTCGGTGACGGCGTTTCTGAGCATGATCTGCGAGCGGAGCACATGAAATGGCAGGCGCTGCCATCGCTTGTCGAACCGCCAGCGCCAGCGGACGGAGAACTCCTGCGTCCGCACGCAGGAGGCCCGCGGCTCCGACTCGAGGAAGCGCTCGCAAACGCCGAGCGGCACGAGGTCCCAGTGTACGAGGTCGGACTCCACGATGTAGAGGTAGTCGAACGGCCGACCGAACAGGCGGCCGCGCTGGGCGAGTACCCAGTGGATGGCGGACCAGTAGCCGAGATTTCGCTCCGAGCGGCAGACCACCGTGCCGCGCGGCACCAGGCCGAGATGATCGTCAAGCGTGGACGCGTTGTCGAAGACGACGAAGCGGTCCGCGAGGCCCGCGAACGGCGCGAGCTCCGCGAGGTTTCTGGTGACCCTGATCGCCAAATCTCTCCGGGTCTCGTCGCGGGAGCACGTCACCAGCAGGAGCAGGGTCGACCGCGGCCCCGCCGCGCATCGGTTACCCGGCCCTTCCACGCCACTCCTCGGCGAGCAGCCCCATCAGGACGAGGTCCTGGAATCCGCCGTCCCGGAAGATTGCCTGTCGCTCTCGCCCCTCCTCCACGAACCCCAGCTTCCGATAGAGGGCCAGCGCCGCCGTGTTCGAGGTCAGCGTGACGAGCGCCAGCCGGTGCAGGCCGCAGTGGTCGAACAGGTGGCCAAGGAAGTACGCGAACATTTCTTCGGCATAGCCCTGGCGGCGCATGGCCGGCACCACGTCGGCGCCGACGTAGGCGTTTCGGTTCCAGGGGTCGAGCCGGTCCAGACGAAACACCCCGACGAGAGCGTCGTCGGCGCGGCGCCGGCCTACGTAGCGCCGCGCGGTGCGTGAGCTCGAAACTGATTCGAACCACGCCTCCTGTTGTGTCTCCGACACCGGCCAGACGTCGGTAAGACGTAGCAAGGTCTCGTCGTGATTGTGCAGGTGCCGGACCTGTTCGAGATCGCGCCGCTCGAGGAGGCGGATCACGAGGCGTTCAGTGCCGCTGTCTGGCAGCACCACGCGTCTCCCCTGCCCCCATCCCTTCCACCATTTGCCGGGCAAAGCGCTCCACGCGGTCGCCCCGCTCGACCTCGTCGGCGAGCGCCGAGAACGCCGCCTGGAATCCGGCGTCGCCGTAGTCGACATGGTGTCGCAGCGCCCCCGCTGACATGGCGCCCGCCAGTGCCCACGCCCGCGCGTCGTCGCGCTCCACGAGCCACACCGCAGCACAGCGCGCGATCATCGCCTCCTGCTCCTTGAGCGCGCGGTGGAGGCCAAAGTGGAAGGCCTGACAGGGGTGGGGCGCGCGGCAATGCCACCCGATGGGCGCCAGGTGGCGCACAGGCTCGCCCTTGAGCACCACCCGGTGGCCGCCATCGACGCGATCCGTCCACAACCGATCGGTGGCACGCCGGAAGGTGACCGCGCGGGAGAAGGCATTGAGGCCGGCAATCAGCTGGTCGGTGAAAAAGTCATGGAGCAGGATCTGGGCGCCCGTCACCGCCTCGTCGGTAAACAGCGCCGCAATCTCTTCGAGGGCCGTCGGTCGTGCGAGGACGGTATCGGCATCAATCTTCACGAACAGGTCGTGGCCGGCCTTTGCGGCCTCCCAAGCGTCCCACAGAGCATTGTGGGCCTCCAGCTCCGGCAGGTCCTCGATCACCGCGTGCGTGACCGAGACCCCCGTCTGGGCGGCGACCGCCGCCGAACACTCCACGCGCTCCGCTTCGCCGCAGGCCAGGGTGCCGACGAAGACGCGCGGCCAGGGCACAGGACCGATCACGCCACCCGGGCGAGCGTGTGCACACGAGCGGCGATCTTGACGCAATCCTCCTCCGAGAGCCACCACCCGCACGGCAGGGAGATCTGACGGTCGGCGAAGCGTCGGACGCCCGGCAAGTCGGCGCCGTACTTCCCGAACGCGGTGTATACGTCGTTGGGAACGTGCACCAGCCCGGCGGCGATCCCCTCGGCGTTGAGAGCCTCGAGCAGCCGATCGCGGTCCACGGTCTCGTCCACAACCAGCGCCGAGTAGACCCAGTAGCTCGACACGGCTGGCTCGGGCACCCGCAGCGGCCGGATGATCGTTGAGCTCCGGAAGGCCTCGGTGTACGCGGCGCCGTTGCGCCGATGCTGATCGAGAATCCGTTTAAGATGCGGCATCTGGGCCAGCCCGATGGCCGCCGTGATGTTGTTCATGTTGTATTTGAAGCCGATCTCGCCGGCCTCGATGTCGGCGCTCCAGCGCTGTCCCTTCCACTCACCCCGCTCGTCCTTGTGCGCGTCTCGATCGTAGCCGAACCACTTCAGCTTGCGCGCGAGGACGAAAGCCTCGGGGTCCCGGCAGATCAGGGCTCCGCCGTCGCCACAGGAGAGATGCTTGATGGCCTGAAAGGAGTAGCAGGTGAAGTCCGCGAAGTCCGACAGCGGACGGCCTCGCCAGGTGGCGCCGAACGCGTGGGCGGCATCGTGGATCAGGGGGACGCCGCGGCGGCGGGCCAGCGTATCGAGGGCATCGAGGTCGCACGGCGTGCCCGCCCAGGCCACACACATGATGGCTCGTGTGGCCGGGGTGAGCCTGCGCTCGACGTCGCCGGCATCGATCGACGCCGTTTCGGGATCGATGTCGGCCCACACCACCGTGCCGCCCAGGTTGTCGATCGGTGTGTTCGTCGCCACGCAGGTCATGGGCGTGGTGACCACCTCGCTGCCCGGAGCGACTCCGCAGAGCTTGAGGGCCAGCGTCAGGGCGCTCGTACACGAATTCGTCAGCACGAGTTGCTTGACGCCGAGGAATTCCGCCACTGCCCTCTGGAGGGCCGACACCTGCACGCCCTCGTTGACGAAGCCCGACTCGAGCACTGTCCGCAGTTCGGCCAGGGCGGCCTCGACGTCCATGTGGACCTTAAACATGGGGTACTCAGTCATGTGCTCGGTCTCCCGGATGCGGGTGTTGCGATCTCCTCGATCTGGCGGCCGACGAAGTCGTCGAGGCTGCGGGCGAATATCCCGAGGCCTTCGAGGTAGATCGCCAGATCGTCCTTGGTGAGCAGACCGTCGATCGACTCATAGCCGAAGATTGTCGCATTGGACGCGATCGTCACGTGGGCGGGCGCCATCCGGAAAATGTCGCCGTCGGCCGACACCCGGACTGATTCCGGCTCGCTGATCAACGCCTCGTGCAGTTTCTCGCCCGGGCGCATGCCGATGAAGTCGATCGGCCGAGCGAAGCGCGCCGCGAAGATCTGCGCGAGATCGAGGATCCTCATCGAGCGCAGGCGCGGCACCCAAATCTCGCCGGACGCCGCCCCCTTGGCGGTGGCCGTGATGAGGTCGATGCTCTCGTCGAGCGTCATGAGGAAGCGCGTCATGTCCGGATGGGTGACCGTGAAACTTCGTTTGTGCTCGGCCTGCCAGCGGAACAGGGGAATGATCGACCCGCGCGAATCGAGCACGTTGCCGTATCGCACTCCGACGAACCGTGGCCGCTCGAAGGCCAGACACTGGCTCGTCACCAGCCGCTCGGCCACCGCCTTGCACATTCCATAGACGTTGGTGGGCGCGCACGCCTTGTCGGTCGAGACCATGAGGACCGTCTCCAATGCGGGTAGCCGGTCGACCTGGCGGCTGACCGCATCGACGACGTTCTTGATGCCGAGGATGTTGGTCTGCACGCTCTCGAACGGCGTCATCTCGCAGACGTCGACCTGCTTGAGAGCGGCCGCGATGACCACGATCGTGGGCTGGAAGCGAAGCAGCGCCTCCTCGACGCGGGCACCGTCGCGGATGTCGCCAACCGCGTAGGTCATGTTGGTCGAGCCGACCTGGTTCCGGATGGTCCAGTGCTTGGCCTCATCGCGCGAGTACAGCATCAGCGAATTGTGCGCGGACAGACGGCGAACCAGGGCCCGGCCCAGTGAGCCAGTACCCCCGAAGATCAGGATGCGTTCATCGGTCAGTGGCAACAACACTTGGTGGGCCTGCACGGTGCTCATGCCAGGCTCGGAGCCCGCGTCATGCGAGGACGACGGCGCGCGCGTGCGCGCGATCGGTCGGTGCGCCCCACGAAGTGTAGGCTACCAAGTCATCCGGCACAAGCACAAGGGAAACGGAGGCATCTGAGTCCCGACCCATCACGATACTATAATCCGGCTGTGGCAAGGGCCGAGCGCGATTACTCCATCGAGGACCACGGCGCGGAGCGCGTGCTGAGGGTCGACGACCGCGAGTACCGGACGTACTACAGTGCGCGACTCCTGGAGATGCTGATCGAGCGAAAGGGTCTCGATCGCGCGCCGCTCTACCTGCCCTTCAAGACAACGCGCGGCCATCACTTCCTCGGCCCGCTCTTCCGATACCTATCGGGCCGAGGCGCGCGCAGCCTTCGCGTTCTCGAGGTCGGCTGCTCCTTCGGTCACAACACCGAGTACTTGGAAGAGCAACCGCTCGTGGCCGAGATCCACGCCTTCGACGTCGACCCCGACTTCGTCGCGATGACCCGCGCGAAGGTGGACGAGCTCGGTCTCCGCAAGGTGCGCCAAGCGCTGGCGCTCACGGACGAGGCGACGACGCGTCTGCCGTTCGGCGGCGGTGCGTTCGACGTCGTCCTCGCCGTGGGCGTGATCGAGCATCTGCCGCCGCGCGGACGCCACCGCCACGTCGACGAGTACTACCGCGTGCTCGCGCCCGGTGGTCACATCGCCATCCTCGACACGCCGAACCGCGCCTTCCCGCTCGAGACTCACTCCGTCGGCTTGCCCGCTATCCAGTGGCTGCCGGCCGGGCTGGCGTTCGGATACGCGCGCCTGTTCCGTCCGCGATTCCGCGGCGCGACCTTCGTCGACTTCGATCGGCACGGGGCGTGGCGTAATGCCTCCCTCGCTGAGTGCCTGCCGTCGCGCGGCGCGGACGAACTCATCGACGTGACGGAGGAGGCCGGCTACGGGTGGACCTTCTTCAGCACCACGGCGCGCTCACGACTGCGCCGGGCGGCCCTTCCGATGTTCGCCGTGATCTGCGGCGCCCTCCGGGCGGCCGGACGCTCGCCGTCACTGGCGCTGCCCTACTTCAATCTCGTGCTGCAGAAGCGCCCTGCCGTGGCCGGCCGCACGTGCCAGGCAACGCTCGAGGATGATCGCGCTACGCCCCGATCACCTGGACGCTGATCTCGCGCTTCCGCGGACCGTCGAACTCCGCGAAGATGATCGACTGGAAGCGGCCCAGCGTCAGCTCGCCGTTGTTGAGGCCGATGGCGACGGAGCGGCCGAGCAGCGCGGAGCGCAGGTGCGAGTGGGCGTTGCCCCGCTCGCAGTCCGAGAATCGGGCGTCGTCGTGGCGATAGCCGTGGCGCTCCGGGACCAGCCTCTCGACCAGCCCCTTCAGGTCGTCGATGAGCGCGCTCTGGAACTCGTTGATGAAGACCGCGCAGGTCGTGTGGAGCGTGTTGATGAGGGCGATCCCGGCGGACACGGGGAACTGCTGGATGGCCTCCCGGACGAGCTTCGTGATGTCGGTGACCTCGGTGCCTTCCTCGCTGCTCAACGTAAACGAGGTGTTGAAGACCTTCATCCGCTCTCTCTCCCCGGGGGATCAGCTTGTTTTCGCTAGCGGAAGCGCCAGCGGGGCCGCGCCAAGACCACCCGCTACGATACGGGCAGGGTCACGGGTATGTCAACCTACGCCGCTTTGGGATCCAGGAGGTCCCGGAGGCCGTCGCCTAACAGGTTGAGCCCGAGGACAGCCACCGCGATGGCGCCCCCCGGGAACACCGCGAACCATGGGTTCATGCCGAGAAAGTTCTGCGCCTCCTTGAGCATGAGACCCCACGACGGGTGCGGCGGCTGGGTGCCGAGCCCCAGGTAGGCCAGCGCCGCCTCGGCCAGGATGGCGACGGGGAAGCTCGTGGTCGCCTGGACGATCAGGGGCGCCATCGTGTTCGGCAGGATGTGGCGCAGCACCAGCCGGAGGTCGCGCGCGCCCAGCGCGCGGGCGGCGACGACGAACTCGCGGTCGCGGAGCTCCAGCACGGCGCCGCGCGTGAGCCGCGCGAAGACGGGCACGAAGGCGATGCCGATGGCGACCATGCTGATGCCGATGCCGGGCGCGAACACCGCGGTGAAGAGCAGCGCGGAAAGAATGGCCGGGAAGCCCTGCACCGCGTCCACGAGCCGCATCGCCCCCTCGTCGAGCCAGCCGCCGACCCAGCCGCTGGCCAGCCCGAGCACGATGCCCACGAGGGCGCCGATGCCGACGGCGATGACGCCGACGGCGATCGAGGTCGGCGCGCCCGCCATCACCCGCGAGAGCACGTCGCGGCCGTACTGATCGGTGCCGAACGGGTACGCGCGCGACGGCCCCTGCAGGCGCGCGGCGCCCGCCATGGCCAGCGGATCGCGCGGCGTGTAGACGAGGCTGAGGGCGGCGGTGGCGGCGAGCGCGAGGCTGATGACGGCGCCGAGCACGAACGTCAGGTGGCGACGCCTACTCATACCGGATGCGCGGGTCGAGCGCGGCGTAGGCCAGGTCCACCGCGAAGTTGATGAAGACGATCGAGGCCGCCACGAAGAGCGTCACCCCCTGCACCACCGGCAGGTCGCGCGCGCCGATGGCGACGAGGGCGAGCCGCCCCAGCCCGGGCAGCGCGAACACCGACTCCAGCACGATGGCGCCGGCGATGAGCTGGCCGAGCTGGATGCCCATCACGGTGACGATCGGGATCATCGCGTTGCGGAGCGCGTGGCGCGCGACGACGCGGCCCTCGGCCACCCCCTTGGCGCGCGCGGTGCGCACGTAGTCCTCGCGCAGCACGTCGAGGACGGCCGAGCGCGTGGCGCGCACGAGCACGGCCGCCTGGAAGGCGCCCAGCGCGATCGCGGGGAGCAGCAGCGCCTTGACGCCCGCCACCACGCCCGCGCTCCAGCCGTCGAAGCCGCCGGAGCGGAACCAGCCCAGCCGCACGGAGAACAGGAGGATGAGGAGCAGCCCCGACCAGAAGGCGGGCACCGCGATGCCGAGCTGCGAGACGAGCATCGCCGCGTAGTCGCCCGCCCGCCGGTGCCGCGTGGCCGCGTAGACGCCGAGCGGCAGCGCGACGGCGATCATGATGGCGGCCGCCATGAGGGCCAGCGGCAGCGTCACCGGCAGCCGCGAGAGGATGAGGCGGCCGACGGGGACATCGTACTGGATGGAGGTGCCGAGGTCGCCGCGCGCCGCGCGCGCGAGCCAGTCGACGTACTGCACGGCCAGCGGCCGGTCGAGCCCCAGCGCCTGGCGCAGGCGCGCGACCGTCTCGGGATTGCTCTCGACGCCGAGGATGAGCGCGGCGGGATCGCCTGGCAGGACGCGGACGACGACGAAGACCAGCGCGGAGAGGAACACGAGGGTCGCCACGAAGGCGGCGACCCGCCGGGCCACATAGCGCCTCACGCGGTTACTTGGACCAGCCGACCTCCGAGAGGTCCGCCGACGGGATCGGCAGGTCCTTCCAGATCCCGGTCACGCCCTTCTTGGCCGCCACCAGGCGCGGGTGGATGAAGAGGAAGACCGCCGGCGCGTCCTCGACGAGCATCTTCTGCATCTGGACGTAGAGGTCGCGGCGCGCCTTGTCGTCGAGGGTGACCTCGGACTTCTTGAAGAGATCCTGGAAGCTCGCGCTGTCGTAACGGAAGTAGTACTTCGGGTTGGCGTAGTTGGCGATGTCCCACGCCTCGGCGTGCCCGATGATGGTCAGGTCGTAGTCGGCTTCCTTCCACACGCGCGACAGCCACTGGCCCCACTCGATCTGCTCGATCTTCACGCGCACGCCGATCTTCGCCAGCTGCTCGACGATCACCTCGCCCGAGCGCACCGTGTAGTAGTACTGCGGCGCGACCTTGAGCACGGCCTCGAAGCCGTTCGCGTAGCCGGCCTCGGCGAGGAGCTTCTTGGCCCGCGCGGGGTCATACGGCATCGCGCTGGCGAGGTCCACGAAGTACGGGTTGAGCGGATCCACGTTGGAGCCGATCACGCGGCCCAGCCCGAACATGGCGAGCTTCACGACCTCGGGCCGATTGATACCGTACGTGATGGCGCGGCGCACGCGGACGTCGCTGAACGGCTTCTTGCCGTTGTTCATGGCCATGATGACGTCGTTGGTCGTCTCGCCGACGGTGACCTCGAAGCGCGGATCCTTGCGCAGCTCGGCCACGTGCTCGGGGCCGAGGCCGAACAGGGAGGCGTCGATGTCGCCGGCCTTCAGCGCGGCCAGCGCCGCGTTGGGATCGGCGATGAAGCGGAAGGTCACCTGGTCGAGTCTCGGCAGGCCCTTCACGTGGTACTCGGGGTTGCGCTTGAGCACGATCTTGTCGCCGCGAACCCAGTCGGCCAGCGTGAACGGCCCGGTGCCGACCGGGGCCGACTTCAGCGTGTCCACCGCCTCGCGCGGGTAGATGACGGAGCCCTGCCGCGCCAGGTTCAGCAGGAAGTTCGCGGACGGCGTCTTGAGCGAGAACGTGATCGTGTAGTCGTCCTTCACGATGATGTCGCCGATGGCCGCGTAGTACTGCGGATACGGGTGCTTCGTCTCGGGGTTCATCGCGCGCTCGATGACGAACTTCACGTCGGCGGCCTTCAGCTCGCGGCCGTTGTGGAAGCGCACGCCCTTCTTCAGAAAGAAGGTGTAATTGCGGTCGTCGGCGGTGTGCCAGCGCTCGGCCAGCCACGGCACGAGCTTGCCGTGCGAGTCCACCTTCACCAGGCACTCCTGGACGTTGTAGAGGACGACGCCCGCCGTCGCGGAGGCCGGGGTGGCCGTGAGGTCGAGGCCGGGCGGCTCGGTGGCGGCCTGCACGACGAGCGCGCGCGGTGCCTGCGCAGCCACGGGACCCCAGGAGGCGGCGAGCGCGAGCAGCGCGACGAGGACGACGGGGGCGACGGTTCGGCGCATGAGGCGAACCCTCCGGCTATTGCTTGAAGAAGTCCACGGTGCGGCGCAGCCCTTCGTCGAAGTCCACGAGCGGCGTGTAGTCCATCAAGCGCTTGGCCTTGCCGATGTCGGCCAGCGTGTGCGGCACGTCGCCCGCGCGGCTCGGCGTGTGGCGGCGCGGCAGCGCGCGCCCTCCACCACGTTGTCGATGTAGGTGAAGTCGCGCGACTGCTGGCCGTCGCCGTGCACCTCCAGCGGCTCGCCCCGCAGGCCCCACAGGATGAAGCGCGGGATGACCGCCGCGTACTCGGAGGCGGGGTCCTGCCGCGGCCCGAAGACGTTGAAGTAGCGCAACCCGACCGTCTCGACGCCGTAGAGCCGCGTCCACACCGTCGCGTACATCTCGTTGGCGGCCTTCGACACCGCGTACGGCGAGATCGGCGCCATCGTCTGGTCTTCGCGCTTGGGCAGCGCCGGGTTGTCGCCGTAGACCGAGGACGACGACGCGTAGACCACGCGCCTGACGGCGGCCCGCCGCGCGGCCTCGAGCACGTGCAGGGTGCCGTTGACGTTGTGGTCGTTGGCGCCGAGCGGATCGTTCACGGAGCGCGGCACCGAGCGCATGGCCGCCTGGTGGAAGATCACCGACGCGTTGCGCGCCACGCGCTCCATCGCCGCGAGGTCGCGCACGTCGCCGCGCACCACCTCGAGCCGCTCGCCGGCGGCGGCCGCGAAGGGCAGGTTGGTCATCGAGCCCGACGAGAAGTCGTCGAAGACGCGCACGCGCGCCGTCGGATGATCGGCGAGCAGCCGCTCCACGACATGGCTCCCGATGAACCCCGCGCCCCCCGTCACCACATAGATGTCCGCCACGCGCGGATTGTATCACCTGCCCTCGAAGGGACAGGCCAGGCGCGGAGCGAGTCGTCGACCACGGATGCTGAGGGGCGGACGGCGCGCAGACGACGGTGGCGCCGGGGCGGGTGGCCGGTGGAACCGGTCAGGTCCCGCCCCGGCGCCACCGGTCGCCGCGCGGGCGACCGCGTCAGTGTGCGAGGGTCGCCGCGCCCAGCCCCGCGCCCGCCCGCCGGTACTCCTCGCGCGGCGGCGCGAAGATGTCGAGCACGACGCAGCGCACGCCGAGCGCGCGGCCGCCGTGCGGCACGTTCGGCGGCGTCTGCCAGAAGTCGCCGGCCTTCACGTGATGCTCGACGCCGTCCTGGACGCGGATCCATTCGCCCTCGAGGCACACGCCCCACTGCTCGTTGGGGTGCGCGTGCACCGGCGAGACCGCGCCGGGCTCCAGCGTGACCACGGAGAGCATCGCGTGCACACCGGGGAACACGCGTGCGCTCACGCCGGGCGCGAGCTGCCGTTCGATGCCGCCCGTCTTCAGATGATGGAAGCACGAGACGTCCGTCATTCCCTCGCTCCTTTCTCGGCGAGGCGATTCGCGTTGCCTCGCGCCATCCGAGCCATTACACTATGCCCCGCTGTTCCATCGCTCGTCACGGCCGCGTCGCCGCTTTCGAGGAGAGTCGCCATGCCGTCTCCTGCCTTCTACGCCACCGACTTCAAGGTCTTCGACGAGCAGGGCTTCCGCGCCCGCATGGGCGCCATCCGCGCGCGCATCCGTCCCAAGCTCGAGGCGGTCGGCCACAGCCTGACGCCGGCGGTGAGCCGCGCCACCGGCGGCGACGCGTACGCGCACGTCGCCAAGCACGCGCGCCGCACCGTCAACCCGCCCGAGGACACCTGGGTGGCCTTCGGCCCCGATGCGCGCGGCTACAAGAAGCACTGCCACTTTAAGGTGGCCGTCTCGCGCCGCGCCGTCCGCTTCCTCTTCGAGGTGGGGCCGGAGCACGCCGACAAGAAGCGCTGGGCGGCCGCCTGGAAGCGGAACGCGCCGAGACTCGCCCCCGTCCTCCGCCGCGTGAAGGGTCTGGCCTGGTTCAAGAACGAGCACGACGAGGAGGCGGCCGCGCCGCTCGCCGATCTCAGTCCCGAGCGCCTCGCCGAGCTGGCCGACGAGCTGACGCGCACACGCGATGGCCAGCTCGTGCTCGGGCGCGTCGTGCCGGCGGAGCAGGCGGCCCGCTGGACGGAGGCGCAGTACCGTGACACGGCTCTCGAGACCTTTCGCGCGCTCGCTCCCCTCTATCGCTTGAAGTGAGCGCGGCGGCGCCACACGCCGTCGTGTTCGACATGGACGGCGTGCTCGTCGACTCCGGCGCGCACCACCGCGAGGCGTGGGTGGCCATGTGCCGTGACTGCGGCCTGACGCCGCCGCCGGAGTTCTGGCGCCTCACCATCGGCCGGCCCGCCGAGGAGGCGGTGGCCCTGCTCGTCGACGGCATCGATCGCGGAGAGGCGCGCCGCCTCGCCGATCTCAAGCGCGAGCACTACACGCGGCTCGCGCGCCGCGGCGCCGTCGCCGTGGCCGGCGCGGGCGCGTTCGTCGAGGCGCTCGCGCGCGCGGGGGTGCCGCGCGCCGTCGCCACCTCCGCGACGCGCCGCGACCTCGAGCGCGTGCTCGACGCCCTCGGCCTGCGCCGCCTCATCGAGCTCGCCATCACCGCCGACGACGTGCGCCGGGGCAAGCCGCATCCCGAGGTCTACCTGAAGGCGGCCGAGGGCCTCGGTGTCGAGCCGCGCGCGTGTCTCGTCTTCGAGGATGCGATCGTCGGCGTGCAGGCGGCGCGCGCGGCCGGCATGCGCGTCATCGGCGTCACCACCGCCCACACCGCCGACGAGCTGGTGGGGGCAGGCGCGGAGCGCGCGGTGCCACACTTCGAGGCGGTGCGATGGCCCGTGTGAGCACGGACTGATGCTCTTAATCAGCGGGCCCAAGGTTCCTTGCGACGCACCATCTCGTCGCACGGCCCCCGAGAACACCACGTCTTGGCAAGGGTGGCGTCCTGCTCCTCGGCCCCACCTGGCGGGCTCTGCGGCGTCAGCTCGGTCCGCTTCTCGGAGACGGAATTCAGCACCGCGTCTTACCGGAAGGGTTTGAGCGCCATCGACGCTGACTTTCTGCAAAATCGAACGACGTCTTGCAGGCGCGCATGAATCCGATCGCTTGATGTCGCTTGCACCGACCACCCCGGGTTCCCGAGAAATGAATCGCACGCATCGTAGAAATCGACTGAAAGAGGATCGATGCGAAAACGGTGCGTCATGGATCCACGCTGATGCGCAAGATAGGGGGCCCCGTTCCATTGAATCTCATCGTGATAGGGATTTGTGCCTTTGAGCGCTTTTGCTTCCGTCGATGTTGGCTTGACGATATCGAGTGCAAAATACGGAATCTTGCGATCATCGAGATACGAGGGAATCTGCCAGCCGGTATCCTTTACCACGAAGAATCCGGTCGGAAGGTTATAGAGTTTCGCCAAGTCTTCGTCCGTGACTTCGATGAAGTTCTTTTTGTCTGGGCTGACTTGAAGAGCGCTAAAATCATGGAACGGCGATAACGCCATCCAGGTCGTGGTCGGCTTTTTCTTGTACTGCTGATATTTGCCATCGCCCGAGCTGAACCCGCCGATATCTTCAAGGCGTGTGCCCACGATCCCATACGATTTTTTCTCGATCATTGCTTCGACAAGAGGCTTGTCCCAATTCTTCATCAGCAGCACGACGTCAGAATCCGCAATAATATTGATTTCAGCCGGCACGATGCTCTGTATCGCCCGCTCGATGGCTTGCGCATGCCCCCAGGACCCGCGGCCATAGGGCAATTCAGTTATTGCAAAAGCGGAATTGTCCCGTCTGAGAATGAGCGCGCTTTGCCGATCCAGGCAATAGACATGAAAGCGAACCGAATTCTCAGTGCTTGTAAGCGCATCATAGTTCGCCCGCATATAGACGAAATATCGCAGCGAATTGCGCGAGACAGTGACGTGGACGTTGAGGTTCACTTTGACGTGTGCACCACGCTTGAATTCTCTTGCCACGCCAATTGAGCTGTCCGCTTGCGACACAAAGTTAGCCCGGGATGCCAGGGCAGTGTCATCATCTCGAATTGCTCGGATTTCCTCGAAAGGCTTTCGATCGCCTGATACCCATCACCACAGCGCTCTTGCGATGTCGCGGCGTTATCCATCGGATGCGTATCATGCAGCAGGATCAGTCCATGCGGCTTCACGAAGGGAAAGAAGTTTGCAAAATCTTCCTCAACCGCCTCGCGCGAATGATCGGCATCGATGAACATCATATCGATGCTGATTGGCTCGTTGCGCAAGCGTTGCGCGAAGTTCGACGTCGTCGTGGCGACGAAACGTACTTTGGACGATCTGGCCATATGGTTCCCCGCTTCTGGATTTGCGTCCACGCCGATCAGCTGCTCGGCGAACGGGATCATGCGATTGAACAACCCACATTTGAAAATTCCCAGTTCCAGATAGACGCGCGGCCGGAGGATGCTGGCGAGGTGGATGATGAGGCCCTGGTGCCACTTGGAATTATTTGCATATCCGTTCGAAAGATCGACGAAAGGCAGATTTAGTTTCGATACCGCACGCGCGAAAATCTTATTGGCTAACTTTCCCATGTCACCTCTTAACTAGGAGAGCAGCGGGTTTTGATTTCTGGTCGTCTCGACTTCGTTGATATTCGGCGAGCTCCATAACCATCTCTGATATCGTCGGCGCGCGCGGATAACCTGCCGCCGCCCAAAGGGCGCGATTGGACGCCGGATTCTCCGTCGCCAATGTTCGATTAATAGCTTCCTGAGCTGATATTCGGTTAATCGTAATGTCGGAACGACCATAGGCTTGCGCGAACAGCCGGAGCAATCCTTCCTTGGTGATTTCCCCATCCGGAACTACGTGCTGCAGATGCGGCGTATCCAGGTCATGCGTGATGACCGCTTCGCAGATTCTCGCAAAGTGCAATGCCGTGAGCCCGTTCCAAACGTGATTGACGTAGCCGTTGACGGTGCTGTTCTGCTCATGATTCAGGAACCAATTTAGCAGGGACAAATTCGACTTCGGCTCCGGTCCGACGATCGAGCATCGCAGGATGCGCATTCGCTCGGTGCGCAATTCGCCGAGGCTCTTCGACTTGCCATAGACATCATGGCAATCATGCACAGCCGTCTCCGAGTATCGGCCGCTGGCACCCGAATAGACGCAGTCCGTAGCGATCTGAATGATCTTAAATTCAGACGATTCGGCTGCGTGCGCGAGGACGTGAGAGAATAACCCGTTGATGCGGATTGCCTTCTCAACCCCGGCATCGTCGGTATCCACGATTCGCTGTTTGATCAAACCGATCGCATTGATGACCCATGCGGCGCCCACTGCAACGTCTCGCACGTCGGCGGCGGTCGATATCTCCGCATCGAGGAATTTCCAGAGGATATTGGGATAGATACGCTCTAGCGATTTCAATTCTGCAGCGTTTCGGCCGGTCGCGACCAACTCGCATGTTTTAGTCCGCGAAAAATACTCGACGAGCGTCGACCCGAGCATTCCGGTGGCGCCGAGGATCACAACCCGTCTCATAAAGTGTCACCTGGCGCAGGGATCACGCGGGAACTTCCTCTACTCGATCGCTCGCAGCATCGACAATGAAAGTCTGGGCCGCAATCGCATACAACGCCTCGCTATGCATGAGTGCGACGATGGTCATTTCGCCGGTTCTGCGAGTGTTGCAACAAACACCCGCTCCGCATCCGCATCGAGATTGTCGAGACGCTCCAGACGTTCGATTGGAACGAGCCCGTGTTGCCGATGCAGCCGGGCCAAGTCGAGCGGTGCTCGCACGACGACCCGCGGGACGGCACGACCACGCTCGTTGCCGGCCTCAATTCGAAGAGCGGCAAGGTGACCAGCGAGTTTCACCGGCGGAGCGGGCGCGACAGTTCGGTAAGTTGCTCGACACGATCCACGCCCGCGTGCCGTGATTCCCGTACGCACGAGACACCTGCGATCCATCGCTGGCTGGCACGCCATTCACGGGTCCACTTGCACTTCGCGCCGACCGGCTCGTCGTGGACGGATCTCGTCGAACGCCGGTTCGCCGCCGTGACCAAAAAGGGAGTTGAGCCGTGTCATCGACTCTCTAGCTCAGGAC
>QHSB01000429.1 GCA_003220335.1 Candidatus Rokuibacteriota bacterium | reverse complement strand
TCACGCTGTGCGCGGGGTTGTAGAACTCCAGCTTCGCGACCACGTCGCCACGCGCGCCCGCGGCGAGGCGGCGCAGCCGGACCAGAGGCGTGTTGCCGACCAGCTCGGTGACGTCGTTGGCGATTTTCATGGCCGTCATTGTACGCGCTGTTTGACCGCCGGGCCGGGCGCGGGTAGGGTGGTCGCACTTTCCGGGTAGGCAAGGAGGTCAGCGATGAAAGCCGCCGTTCTCTACA
>QHSB01000428.1 GCA_003220335.1 Candidatus Rokuibacteriota bacterium | reverse complement strand
GGCCGCAGCATCCTGTGCGACGGCCACAACGACACTCCGCGCTGGGTGCTCTTCGACGGCACGCACCGCCTGAAGCGCGGCGGCGACGAGATCAAGCAGATGGCGCGTATCGGCACCTTCGCCGAGCAGGTGGTATGCCCGGCCGAGCAGCTGGTGCCGATCAGGAAGGAGATGCCGTGGCCGCAGGCCGCCCTGCTCGGCTGCTGCGTGCCGACGGGCGTCGGCGCCGTCACGCGCTGCGCCGAGGTGGAGCCCGGCGCGTCCGTGATGATCGTGGGCTGCGGCGGTGTCGGCCTCAACGTGGTGCAGGGGGCGCGGCTCGCCGGCGCCGGCGTCATCGTCGCCGTCGACCTGCTCGACAACAAGCTGGAGTTCGCCAGGACGTTCGGGGCCACCCACACGGTGAACGCCTCGAAGACCAGCGCCGTCGAGTTCGTGCGCGGGCTGACGGGCGGGCGCGGCGTCGACTACGCGTTCGACGCCATCGGGGGCGAGGCGACCACGCTGCAGATCCTCGACGCGATCCGGCCCGGCGGGACCGCGGTGATCGTCGGCATGGCGGCCATGAACGTCCGCGCGCCGATCACGCCGTACATGATGGCGCTCCAGGAGAAATGCATCAAGGGGACGATGTACGGCTCCGTGCGTCCGAACCTCGACTTCCCCTGGCTGGTCGACCAGTACCTGGCCGGCAACCTCAAGGTCGACGAGCTGGTGAGCCGCACCTACGCGCTCGAGGAGATCAACGAGGGCTTCTCGGCGCTGCGCTCCGGTCAAGTGGCGCGCGGCGTGGTGGTGTTCTAGCGGTCATGGGCCGGATCGTCTACGCGGCGGCGATGTCGCACGTGCTCCACCCGCCGTACTACGAGAAGAACGTGGGGCCGCACGGCAAGCGCATGGTGGAGGAGCTGATCGCCGTCGTGGGCGAGATGGGCCGCGAGCTGTCGGCGCGGCGGCCCGACGCGCTGGTGATCGTGGCCGACGATCACCTCAACGTGTTCTCCTTCGACGCCGTGCCGGCGATGTGCGTGCGCATCGGCCGGTCGGTGTCGCGCATGTCGCAGGAGGGCGCCATCGAGTTCGATCGCGCCCTGGACGGACTGGCCGAGCGGTATCCGGTGCACGAGGACCTGGCCAACCGCATCCTCGAAGACGGGCTGGAGGCGGGCTTCGACTTCGCGGCCTCGTGGTCGGCGCCGCTCGACCACGCCTTTCTCTCGCCGCTGACGGCGCTCTACGGCACGCGGCCGATGCCGCCGCTCGTCCCCTTCTGGGTCAACTGCTTCGTGGCGCCGCTGCCGCCGGCGCGGCGCTGCTTCGCGGCCGGCCAGCACATCGCGCGCGTCGTGGCGGACGGCCCCTGGAACGTCGCGGTGATCGCCACCGGCGGGCTCTCGCACTTTCCCGAGCTGTCGCTCGCGCGCGTGGGCACCTCCGACGTCGAGTTCGACCGCCGCGTCATCGGCTGGATGCAGCGCGGCGAGCACGCGAGCCTCACCGCGCTCACGACCAAGGAGCTGCACGCGACGGGCTCGCACGAGCTGCTCAACTGGATGGTGCTGCTCGGCGCCGTGACGCCCGCGCGTGCGCGCGTGCGCTTCTTCGGTGAGATGGGACGGATCGATCTCGCGGCGCTCGAATGGGACGTCACATGAGCCGCTACGACGTCAACGTGCTGCTCTACCGCCTCAAGAAGGACCGCGCGTTCCGCGAGCGCTTCCGGAGCGATCCCGCCGCCGCGCTGCGCGGCGCCGACCTCACCGACGAGGAGCGTGACGCCTTCGTGCGCTGGAGCCCGCGCCGGCTGAACGAGCTCGGCGGCTCGCTGCACCTGGTGCTCTCGATCCCGGGCATGGAGGCCCACTGATGAAGCGCAGCAGCGATCGGTTCCTCACCACGCATACCGGCAGCCTGCCGCGGCCGGCCGACCTGATCCAGATGATGTTCGCCCGCGAGGAGGGCGTGCCGGTGGACCCGGCGGCGCTCGCGGCGCGCGTGCGGGCGGCGGTGGACGAGATCGTCCGCAAGCAGGTCGAGGCCGGACTCGACGTCGTCAACGACGGCGAGATGAGCAAGCCGAGCTATGCGACCTACATCAAGGACCGGCTGCACGGATTCGGCGGCGAGAGCCATCCGCTCGTGTACCAGGATCTCGCCGAGTTCCCGGAGCTGGCCCGACGCGTGTTCGGCGACCCCGGCCGCTCGCGCCGCAAGACCCCGGCCTGCAACGGGCCGGTCGGCGTCCGCGACCCGCGCGCGGCGCAGGCCGATGCGGAGGTCGTCAGCGCCGCTCTGGCGCGCGCGAAGGCGGCGGAGGGTTTTCTCTCCGCGGCGTCGCCGGGGGTGATCTCGCTGTTCTTCCGCGACGACCACTATCACGATCACGAGAAATACCTGATGGCGATCGCCGAGGCGATGCGCCACGAGTACGAGACCATCGCGCGCGCCGGGGTGATCTTGCAGATCGACTGTCCCGATCTCGCCATGGGCCGCCACATCCAGTACGCCCGGCTCGGGCTCGACGAGTTCCGGAAGGCGGCGCGCCTGCACGTCGAGGCGCTCAACCATGCGACGGCCAACATTCCTCCCGAGCAGCTGCGCATGCACGTGTGCTGGGGCAACTACGAGGGGCCCCACCACTACGACGTGCCGCTCGCGGACATCATCGATCTCGTGTTCGCGGCGCGCCCCGCGGGAATCTCGTTCGAGGCGGCCAACCCGCGGCACGGCCACGAGTGGGCGCTGTTCGAGCGGGTGAAGGTGCCGGAGGGCAAGGTGCTGATCCCCGGCGTGATCGAGTCGAAGACGAACTACATCGAGCACCCGGAGCTGGTGGCCCAGCGCATCGGCCGCTACGCCAAGCTGGTGGGGCGCGAGCGCGTCATCGCCGGCACCGACTGCGGCTTCGGCACGTGGGTCGGGCAAGCCGCCGTCGACCCCGGTGTCGTGTGGGCCAAGATGCGAAGTCTCGCGGAGGGCGCACGGCTAGCCTCGCGGGAGTTCTGGTAGATTGTTGCGCGCGCGCTCCTCA
>QHSB01000427.1 GCA_003220335.1 Candidatus Rokuibacteriota bacterium | reverse complement strand
TTTTCGAAGTCCGCGTCGGTCTGCCGGTCGGAGGTGGCCGCGCGCAGGAGCCGGACGTAGACGCGCCACGCCTCGGCGGTGTCGATGGCCGGGCGCGCCCGCTCGTCGACCTTCGCCTTCTGCCGGCGCAGGAACTCGCCGAGCGCGGCCAGCCGATCCCGCACGTCGCCGTCCACGGGAAAGCCCGGCGCGTCGAGCATCAGCGCCAGCCGGAAGTCGCGCAGGCGCGTGTGCCTGGGCGCGCGCAGCCGCAGCTGCCAGCCCGCGGCGTCGATGGCGTCGGGCCCGGCCATCACGGACAGCGCGAGCGCGAGATCGTCGCTGCTGCGCGCCAGCGGCCCCACGACGTCGATGTCGACCGGCGCCGCCTTCTGCCAGGGCAGCGCCTGGCCGGTCCGCGGCACGATGCCCCACGTCGGCTTGTGGCCATAAACGCCGCAGAAGTGCGCCGGGTTGCGGATGGACGAGCCGATGTCGCTGCCCGCCTCCAGCGCGGTGAGCCCGGCCGCGAGCGCCGCCGCCGCGCCGCCGGACGATCCGCCCGGCGAGCGCGTGACGTCCCAGGGATTGTTCGTGGTGCCGTAGATCGCGTTGAAGCTCTGCCAGTCGGCGAGGAACAGCGGCACGTTGGTCTTGCCGAAGAGCACGGCGCCGGCGCCGAGCAGGCGATCGACGACGACGGCGTTCCGCGTCGCAACGTTGGTCTTGTAGGTCGGCACGCCCCACGTCGTCGGCAAGCCCGCGACGTCGTACGACTCCTTGATCGTCACGGGCACGCCGTGCAGCGGCCCCCAGGCGGCGCGCCTGGCCAGCGCGCGATCGGCCGCGCGGGCCCGCGTGCGCGCGCGCGCGAAGTCGCGGACGACCACGGCGTTCAGCGCGTCGTCGTATTTCTCGACGCGCGCGATGTAGAGGTCGAGCAGCTCCAGCGCGCCGATCTTCTTCTTCCGGATGTCGGTGGCGAGCTGCCGGGCGGAGCGGAACGGGACGTCGAGCATCGCGGCCTCCTGCGAGTCCTGCGTGTGCTGCGCGCCGTGAGTATACTCGGCCTGCCATGGCCATCACCGACCGCTACGGACTGCCCGTCACGACCCCGTCGGCCGTCGCCGCCGCGCGCTTCCAGGACGGCATGGACCGGCTGCTCTCGTACGACGCCGGCGCCGAGGAGTCCTTCGCGGCGGCCGTGCGGGCCGACGAGCGGCTGGCGGTGGCCCACGCGGGCATCGCGCTCGTTGCCGTGGCGCAAGGCGACGCCGCGACGGCGCGCGCCGCCGCCGGGCGGGCGCGCCACCGCGTGGCCGGCGCGACCCGGCGCGAGCGGCAGCACGTGGAGGCGCTGAGCGCGCTCATCGGCGGCGAGACGGCACGCGGGCTCGCTCTGGTCGACGAACACGTGGCCGAATTTCCGCGCGACGCTTTGCTCGTCAACCAGGCCGGTAGCGCCATCGGCTTCGCGGGCGGCCGCGACCGCGAGCAGCAGCGCGCCGTCTTCCTCGAGCGCCTGGCGCCCGCCTACGGCGACGACTGGTGGTTTCAGTCGGCGCTGGCCTTCACCTACCACGAGGTGGACCGCTTCGAGGAGTCGCGCCGGCTGTCGGAGCGCTCGCTCGAGCAATACCCGCGCAACGCCAACGCGAGCCACAACCTCGCCCACATCTACTTCGAGACCCTCGACAACGACGGCGGCGCCGCCTTCCTCGGCGACTGGCTGGCCACGTACGACCCCCGCGCGTCGTTTCACTGCCACCTGGCGTGGCACCTGGCGATGTTCGAGCTGCACCGCGGCCGCTACGCGCGCGCGCAGGAGATCTTCGAGCGCGACATCCTGAACGCCGCGAATCCCCGGCTCGCGATGATCGACGGCGCGGCGCTGCTGTGGCGGTTTCGCCTGGACGGCCAGCCCGACGCGCCGCTGGCGTGGCGCTCGCTCGCCGATCTCGCGGCGAAGATCTCGCGGCCCGGGTTCGTGTTCGGCGAGGTCCACGCGGCGCTCGCCTACGCGGCGTGCGGCGATGACAAGGCGCTGGCCGGGCTGATCGAGGGGCTCCGCGCGCTCGACGCGAAGGGCCACGCGATCGCGGGGACGGTGGCGCTGCCGATGGTGCAGGGCGTCGCGGCGTTCGTGGCCGGCGACCACGCGGGCGCGCTGGCGCAGCTCGAGCCCGTGCAGGGCGAGCTGCACCGCGTCGGCGGAAGCCACGCGCAGTGGGAGCTCTTCGAGGAGACGATGGTCGCCTGCTACCTGGCGCTCGAGCGCTACGACGACGCCACCCGCCTCGTGC
>QHSB01000426.1 GCA_003220335.1 Candidatus Rokuibacteriota bacterium | reverse complement strand
TGGGCCCGATGAGCCGGCTCTTCGTGCTCGCGAGGAAGTGCTTGGTGCGCACCATGTCGGCGACGGGAATCCCCTCGGTGATGCAGATGACGAGCGGGACGCCCGCGGCGGCGGCTTCCATGATGGCGTCGGCCGCCGCCGGCGGCGGCACGAAGATCAGGGCGCAGTTCGCGCCCTCTATGGCGACGGCCTCGGCCACCGTATTCCAGACGGCAAAGCCCTCGTGGGTGGTGCCGCCCTTGCCCGGCGTGACGCCGCCGACAACCGTGGTGCCGTACTCCTTGCAGCGCGCGGCGTGGAAGGCGCCCTCCTTGCCGGTGATCCCCTGCACGACGACGCGCGTGGATTTGTCGACGAGGATGGCCATTACGGCTTCTGACCCTTCGCGAGCGCCACCGCCTTGCTCGCGCCGTCGGCCATGTCGTCGGCCATGGTGAGCGCCAGCCCGGAGTCCGCGAGCATCTTCTTGCCCTGCTCGACGTTGGTGCCCTCGGCGCGCAGGACCACCGGCAGCGTGAGGCCCAGCTTCTTCACGGCGCCGATGACGCCCTCGGCCAGCCGGTCCACGCGCAGGATGCCGCCGAACACGTTGATGAAGACCGCCCTGACGCTCGGGTCGGACGACAGGATCCGGAACGCGTTCTCGATCTGCTCGGGCGAGGCGCCGCCGCCGACGTCGAGGAAGTTCGCGGGCTCGCCGCCCGCCTGCTTGATGATATCCATGGTGGCCATGGCGAGACCCGCGCCGTTGACCATGCAGCCCACGCTGCCGTCGAGCTTGATGTAATTCAGACCGTATTTCGAGGCTTCTACATCGAGCGGAGTTTCTTCATTGACGTCTCGGAGTTCCACGATCTCCTTGTGGCGGTAGAGCGCGTTGTCGTCGAAGTTGAGCTTCGCGTCGAGCGCGAACACGCGGCCGTCCTTCGTCGCTACCAACGGGTTGATCTCGACCAGCGAGCAATCCTTGGCGAGATAGAGCGCGAAGAGATTGCGGATGAGCGCGGCGGCTTGCTTGAACGGCTCGCCGGCCAGGCCGAGGCCGAAGGCGAGCCGGCGAGCCTGGAAGTCGGCGAGCCCCAGCGCCGGGTGAGCCCACTCGCGCAGGATCCGGTCGGGTGTCTTCGCCGCCACCTCCTCGATCTCCATGCCGCCGGCTTGCGAGGCCATCACGACGTGCGTGGCGCGCGTGCGGTCGAGGGTGATCGAGAGGTAAAGCTCGCGATCGATCGCGGAGGCCTCCTCGACCAGGACCTTGCGGACCTTGATGCCCTCGGGCGGTGTCTGCGGCGTCCTGAGCATCATGCCGAGGATCCGGGCGGCCGCCTGCTCGGCGGCCGGGGGGTTGTCGGCGAGCTTGATGCCGCCGGCCTTGCCGCGCCCGCCTGCGTGCACCTGCGCCTTGACGACCACCCTGCCGCCCAGCCGCTGCGCGATCTCGCGCGCCTGCGCGGGCGTGTCGGCGACCTCGCCCCTGGGCACCGCCACGCCGAACTCGCGCAGCAGCACCTTGGCCTGGTACTCGTGGATCTTCACGCGAGACCGGTCACAGGACCAGCGTCATCGGCTTGAGCTCGCGGCGGATGGGATCGAGCGACAGGCCGAGCGCCTCGAGGGTCAGAGCGCCGAGCAGTGTCGCGTCGCCCTTTTCTCCGAAGATCACGTCGCTCCCGCCGATCCACTTCTGATACTTGAAGATCGCCGCGCCCTTTCGGCGGACGATCGATGTGCCGTTCGCGAGACGAAAGCTCTCGCGCGTGAGCGGCTTGATCTTGAGTCGTCGCAGGATGGGGCTCGGTACGACCGAATACGTCGCGCCCGAATCGACGATGAACTCTAGACGCTGTCGCACTTCGGGCTTGGCTGGGTTGGCGATCTCGACCGCGAGCGTCGTGACTCCCATGGCAATCGGCCTCCTCGATGACGCGTTCGGCTTTCGCACTGGCGACTCACGTCGCCGGGACGAAATCCTGGCGTCACCGGGCCCGACCGGCAAGAGTGTCTGGAGAGAGACAGTCGTCACGCGGGCTGCTTCTTCTTGGAGCGGAACTTCCGCAGCAGCCAGACGACGGGATCGAAGAATTCGTCGGCCATCCGCTCCTTGAGCGGGATGATCCCGTTGTCGGTGATGTGGATGTGCTCGGGACAGACCTCGGTGCAGCACTTGGTGATGTTGCAGAGGCCGACGCCGGCCGCGTCCTTGACGTAGGCCGTGCGGTCCACCGTGTCGAGCGGGTGCATGTCGAGGCCGGCCAGCTTGATGAAGAAGCGCGGCCCCGCGAACGCGCGCTTGTTCTCCTCGTGATCGCGGATGACGTGGCAGACGTCCTGGCACAGGAAGCACTCGATGCACTTGTGGAACTCCTGGATGCGATCGATGTCCTCCTGCATCATCCGGTACGTGCCGTCGGGCTCCGGTGGCTTGATGCGCAGCGGCGGCACCTGCCTGGCCTTGACGTAGTTGTAGGAGACGTCGGTGACGAGGTCGCGGATGGCCGGAAAGCCGCGGATCGGCGCCACCGAGATCGACTCGCCCTCCTTGAAGAGATCCATCCGCGTCATGCACAAGAGGCGCGGCTTGCCGTCGATCTCGGCGCTGCACGAGCCGCACTTGCCGGCCTTGCAGTTCCAGCGCACCGCGAGGTCGGTGGCCTGCGTGGCCTGGATGCGGTGGATTACGTCGAGCACCACCATGCCCGGGCTCGCCTCGACCTTGTATTCCTTGAAGTCGCCCCCACGGGCGTCGCCCCGGAACACGCGCATCGTGACGGTCGGCATCACTTGCGCTCCTGGAACAGCGCCTTGAGCTCCGCCGGCATCTCGGGCAGCGGCTCGCGGCTCACCTGGACGCGGCCGTCCTTGAGCCGTAAGACGACGTTGACCTTGCCCCAGGTGTCGTCGGTGTACGGATGATCGTCGCGCGTGTGGCCCCCGCGGCTCTCCTTGCGCTCGAGCGCGGCCACCGCCGAGCACTCGGCCACCGTCAGCAGCGAGTCCAGGTCGAGCGCGGTGTGCCAGCCGGGGTTGTACTGCCGGTGGCCGTCCACGCGCACCTTCGCCGCGCGCGCCTTGAGGGCGTCGAGACGCTTGAGCGCTTCCTTGAGATCCGCCTCGTTGCGGATGATGCCGACCAGCGCCTGCATCGTGTCTTGCAGATCGGACTGGATCGCGTAGGGATTCTCGCCGCCCGTGCGCTCGAACGGTGCCAGCATCTGGCGCGCCGCCTGCTCCACCTGGCCGGAGTCCATCACCAGCGTGCCGCCGAAGTCCTTGGAATAGAGCGCGGCGGAGAGCCCGGCGCGCCGGCCGAACACGAGCAGATCGGAGAGCGAGTTTCCGCCGAGACGGTTGCTGCCGTGCATGCCGCCCGCGACCTCACCGGCAGCGAACAGGCCCCTCACGGTGGACTGCGCGGTGTCGGCGTCCACGCGGACGCCGCCCATCACGTAGTGGCAGGTCGGCCCGACCTCCATCGGCTCCCTGGTGATGTCCACCCCGGCCAGCTCCTTGAACTGGTGGTACATCGACGGCAGGCGCTTCTTGATGTAGTCGCCGGGGCGCCGCGTGTTGATGTCGAGGAAGACGCCGCCGTGCGGGCTGCCGCGGCCGGCCTTCACCTCGGAGTTGATCGCGCGCGCGACCTCGTCGCGCGGCAGCAGGTCGGGCGTGCGGCGGTTGTTCTTCTTGTCCTCG
>QHSB01000425.1 GCA_003220335.1 Candidatus Rokuibacteriota bacterium | reverse complement strand
GCCCGATCGTGCAGTGGCTGACGCGGACCGAAGGCCTGCTGGTCAAGGAAGAGGTCAAGCTCAACCCGCGCATCGCGAAATATTTCGAGACCGCCGAGGGCGAGCTGGAAGCCATCAAGGCCGCGCTCATCGTGCCGCTCAAGATCGAGAACAAGCTCAACGGCATCCTGCTCCTGGGAGAAAAGCTCTCGGGCGAGATCTTCGACAGCCAGGAGCTGGACGTGCTCTCGCTGCTGGCCGTGCAGGCCGCCATCTCCCTGGAGAACGCGCGCCTGTACGAGGGACTGTCGACGTCGAACGTGCGCCTCATGGAGGCCAGCCGGCTCAAGTCCCAGTTCCTCGCCAACATGTCGCACGAGCTGCGGACGCCGCTGAACTCGATCATCGGCTTCTCCAAGGTGCTGCTGAACCGCCTCGACGGCGACCTGACCGAGCGCCAGGAGGCCTACATCCGCTCGGTCCACAACTCGAGCCGCCACCTGCTGGAGCTGATCAACGGCATCCTCGACTTCTCCCGCATCGAGGCCGGCAAGTTCGAGATGCGCCCGGAGAAGGTCGACATGCTGAGCCTGGTCGACGAGTGCATCGAGTCGTCGCTGCCGCTCGTGCGCGACAAGCGGCTGAAGATCGAGAAGGACGTACCGCTCGACGTGCCGGAGATCGCCGCCGACCGCACGCGCATCAAGCAGGTGCTGCTCAACCTCATGTCGAATGCGATAAAGTTCACGGCGGCCGGCAAGATCCTCGTCCAGGTGCGGTGCGAGCCCGAGGCGCTGCACGTCTCGGTGGCCGACACCGGCATCGGCATCTCGGGCGCCGATCTGAGCCGGCTGTTCGAGCCGTTCCAGCGCCTTGACAACCCGCTGGCGCAGCAGGCCGACGGCACCGGCCTCGGCCTGGCCATCAGCAAGAAGTTCGTCGAGCTGCACCGGGGCCACATCTGGGCGGAGAGCCGCGAGAGCCAGGGATCGACCTTCCACTTCACGCTGCCGCTCGCCGCGGTGGCGAGCTAGAGGACGCTGATGCCCTCACCGATTCGCAAGGACGGCAGTCGAGCCAAGATCCTCCACGTGGAGGACAATCCGGAAAACCGGATGCTGGTCCGGGCCATCCTCGAGGCGGAGGGCTACACCATCATCGACGCCGAGGACGGGTTGACGGGCATCGAGGCGGCCATCCGCGAGGAGCCGGCGCTCATCCTGCTCGACGTCAACCTGCCGGCCGTGGACGGCTACGAGGTGGTGTCGATCATCAAGTCGTTTCCGGCTTTCGCCACCACGCCCATCATCGCGGTGACCGCGTACGCGATGGAGGGCGACCGGCAGCGCTCGCTGGTGGCGGGCTGCGACGGCTACATCCAGAAGCCGATCGACGTGGACACCTTCCCGCGCCAGGTGGCCGAGTTCCTGCACGGCAAGCGCGAGCACGTGGAGGAGCGCGAGCAGGGCGTCTACCTGCGCGAGCTGAACCAGCGCCTCGTCTACCGGCTGGTGAACCAGGTGGAGGAGCTCAAGCGGCTGAACCAGCACTTCGTGCGCCGCGCCGCCCAGCTGGCCGACCTCCACCGCGCCGTCCAGGACATCACCTCCGAGCTGGGCGTGCAGGCGATGCTCGAACAGCTGCTGCCCAACCTGGCGCGCGCCCTCGGCACCTCGCAGCTGGCCGTCACCATCACCGAGGCCGACGTGCGCGTGGCGGTCACCGGCGCGCCGCCCGCCGACCGGCCGCGGAGCGTGCTGACCGGCTCCGGCGTGGCCCCGCTCGACGACTGGATGGAGGCGGAGTGGCGGCTGCCGCTGACCGTGCGCGGCCGCGCGGTGGGACAGATGACCGCGCGCCTGGTGCTGCCGCCGGGCGCCAAGGCCGACGAGGAGCAGCTGCTCAACATCGTCGCCAATCAGGTCGCCATCGCCGTCGAGAACTCGCGCCTCTACGACGGCGTGCTGCGGCGCGCGGCGGAACAGCAGAGTCTCGTCGAGGCGGGCCACCTGCTCGCCAGCACGCTCAAGGTCGAGGAGGTGCTGCAGCGCTTCACCGAGCTCGTGCGCACGCGGCTGCGCGTGGACGTCGTGCGCATCTGGCTGCACGAGCACGACACGGACTACCGGCTGGCCGCGCAGGCGGGCCTGGCGGAAAAGCCCGAGCTGGCGCACATGCGGTTCGCGCCGGGCGAGGGCGCCGTCGGCCGGATCATGGAGCACCTCACGCCGCTGCAGATCCCCGACCTTCAGGTCGATCCGCGCTTCCGGGAGCGCGCGTGGGCGCAGGCGGAGGGCCTGCTGTCGTTCGTCGGCGTGCCGCTCATGCTCGACGACGTGCCGATCGGCGTGCTGCTCTGCTGGACACGGCACCGCCGGGATTTCACGTCGGACGACGTCGCTCTCGCGCAGGCGCTGGC
This sequence comes from Candidatus Rokuibacteriota bacterium, assembly GCA_003220335.1. Taxonomy (GTDB): domain Bacteria; phylum Methylomirabilota; class Methylomirabilia; order Rokubacteriales; family CSP1-6; genus AR12. Next base: position 946 of record QHSB01000425.1, on the reverse strand, counting down.
GACCTCCGCCGCCGTCGGCATCCGCAACGCGCGGCTGCACGAGGAGACCCAGCTGCGCCTGCGTCACACCGAGACGCTGGTGACCGTGAGCCAGGCGGTCGGCGCCACCCTCGATCTCAGCGAGGTGCTGCGCCGCGCGACGCGCGAGATGGTGCGCGCGCTCGGTGGCGACACCGGCGTGGCGTGGCTGGTGACACCGGGCACCGAGCAACTGGTGCCGCTCGTCGGCTACCACGTACCCAAGGACCTGGTGGCGAAGGCATCGAGCCTCGCCCTACGGCGCGACACACCCTTCTTCGAGCGGCTCCGGGCGCACGGCACGCTCGCCGTGAGCGACAGCGCGTCGGGTGAGTGGAACGACATGCCGATGGCGGGGCTGATCGACCACAAGTCCATCCTCATCCAGCCGATGTTCTGGAAGGGCCACGTCATGGGCGGCTTCACGGTGCTGTGGAGCCGGGATCGGCACCGGTTCTCGTCCGACGAGATGCGCCTCGCCGAAGGCATCGCGCTGCAGGGAGCGCTCGCCGTCGAGAACTCTCGCCTGTTCGAGGGCGTGAAGGAGCAGATGGCCGAGCTCAAGCGCACGCAGGCCCAGCTCGTGCAGTCCACGAAGCTGGCCGCCATCGGCGAGCTGGCCGCCAACATCGCGCACGAGATCAACAACCCGCTCACCACCGTGCTGGGCTTTGCCTCGTTCCTCGCCGAGCGGATCGCGCCCACGGATCCGATGCGCGAGGAGCTCGGGCTCATCCAGGAGGAGGCGTCGCGGGCGCGCGACATCGTGCGCGACCTGCTACAGTTCAGCCGGCAGCGCGACTTCTCGCCCGAGAGCGCCGACGTCAACACGGTCCTCGAGCAGGTCATCGCGATGGTGCGCCGCCAGGGCGCCCTCAACGTCATCACCGTCGATGAACGCTACGAGCCGGACCTGCCCGCCGTCGAG
>QHSB01000424.1 GCA_003220335.1 Candidatus Rokuibacteriota bacterium | reverse complement strand
CAACCTCCGCGATCCGCGCTTCGCGGACCGGCGCGTGCGTCAGGCGTTCGCCTACGCCATCAACAAGCGCGAGGTCATCGACGGCGTGCGCGTCGGCCTCGCGCGCGAGGCGACCGGCCCCTACAAGCCGGGGACGTGGGCCTACACGGACAAGGTGAAGACCTACCCGTTCGACATGGACAAGGCCAGACGCCTGCTCGCCGAGGCGGGCTGGAAGCATCGCAACGAGGACGGACTCCTCGTGCGCGACGGCAAGCCGTTCACCTTCGAGCTGCTGACGAACCAGGGCAACGACGAGCGCAAGAAGGTCGCCGAGATCGTGCAGGCGCAGCTGCGCGAGCTGGGCGTGGGCGTGGAGATCCGCACGCTCGAGTGGGCGGCCCTGTTGAAGGAGCACATCAAAAAGCGGAGCTTCGAGGCCATCGTGCTCGGCTGGGGCATCGGCATCGACCCCGACCAGTATGTCGTCTGGCACTCGTCGCAAACGGGGCCCGACCAGCTCAACCACATTTCCTACAAGAACCCCGAGGTGGACCGGCTGCTCGAGGCGGGCCGCACCACCTGCGTGCGCGAGGAGCGCGTGAAGTATTACCACCAGCTCCAGCAGGTCCTCGCCGAGGACCTGCCGCTCGTCTTCCTCTACTTCTCCGACGCGCTGCCCGTCGTGTCCTCGCGCGTGTATGGCATCGACCCCGGCCCGAACGGGATCCGTTATCGCTCCAACAAATGGTTCGTGCCCCAGCCACTGCAGCGGTACACGGCGGGCTGAGCGCTGCTCGGCTATGCCGCCCGCCGGCTGTTCTTCGCGATCCCGCTTCTGATCGGCATCACGTTCGTCTCCTTCCTCGTCATTCACCTGGCGCCGGGAGATCCGGTCGAGATCCAGCAGGGCGATCTGAACCCGCTGCACCAGCAGTCGCTGCAAGAGCTGCGCAAGCTCTACGGCCTGGACGACCCCCTGCACGTCCAGTACTGGAACTGGCTGAAGCGGATCGTGTTCCTCGACTTCGGCCGCTCGTTCGCGCCGCACGGCCGGCCCGTCATCCACATGATCCGCGAGCGGCTGCCCATCACGCTGACACTCAACGTCATCGAGATGCTGATCATCGTGGCCATGGCCGTGCCCGTCGGCGTGACCTCGGCCACGCGCCAGTACTCCGCCTTCGACAAGGCCACCACCGTCTTCGTGTTCGTCGGGTTCGCCACGCCCGACTTCTGGCTGGCCGTCATGCTGCAGATCCTCTTCGGCGTCCACATGGGCTGGCTGCCGATCTCGGGGCTGCGCCTGCCCGTCTGGGAGTACCTGCCGTTCTGGCAGCAGCAGTGGGATTTCGCCAGCCACCTGATCCTGCCGATCACGGTGGCGACGTTCGGCGGCCTCGCCGGCTTCTCGCGCTACATGCGGCAGTCGATGCTCGAAGTGATCCGGCAGGACTACGTGCAGTCGGCGCGGGCCAAGGGCCTGCCCGAGTCCGTGGTCATCGGCAAGCACGCGCTGCGCAACGCGATGCTGCCGATCGTCACCGTGCTCGGGCTCTCGGTCCCCGGCCTCATCGGCGGCAGCGTGATCGTGGAGACGATCTTTGCGATCCCCGGCATGGGGCAGCTCATGGTGCAGGCCGTGCACGAGCGCGACTATCCGGTGATCATGGCCAACCTCGTGATCGTCGCGAGCCTGACCCTGGTGGCCAACCTCATCGCGGATCTCTCGTACAGCCTCATCGATCCGCGTATCCGCGTGAGCCGTCGCGGGCGGCGGTGAGCGCGTGAACGCATTCTGGCGCGCGCTCTCGAAGAACCGGCTGGCCCTCATCGGCGGCGCCATCGTGCTCGTGCTCGCGCTCATCGCCGTGGCCGCGCCGCTCGTGTCTCCGCACGACCCGCACAAGCCCGACGTCAAGCGCATCCTCGAGCCGCCGTCGATGCGCCACTGGCTCGGCACCGACCAGATCGGCCGCGACGTCCTCTCGCGGATGCTCTACGGCGCGCGCGTGTCGCTGGCCGTCGGCTTCGTCTCGGTGGGGATCGCCACCGCCATCGGCATCGCGCTCGGCGCCGGCGCCGGCTACCACGGTGGGCCGGTGGACGGGGCGGTGATGCGCCTGGTGGACCTGATGCTGGTCTTCCCACGCTTCTTCCTGCTGCTGGCGGTGCTGGCGTTCCTCAAGCCGTCGATCTGGACGATCATGGTCGTCATCGGTCTTACGGGGTGGATGGGCGTGGCCCGTCTCGTGCGCGCGGAATTCCTGGCGCTCAAGGAGCGTGAGTTCGTGATCTGGTCGCAGTCCATCGGGGCCAGCGCCTTCCGGATCATCTGGCGCCACATCCTGCCGAACGCGATGGGGCCGGTGCTCGTGGCCATGACGCTCGGCATCCCGGCGGCCATTCTCACCGAGTCGGGTCTCTCGTTCCTCGGCCTGGGCGTGCGCCCTCCGTACGCGACGTGGGGCAACATCCTCAACGAGGGCAAGGAAGTCATCGAGCTCGCGTGGTGGCTGTCGGTCTATCCCGGCCTCGCCATCCTCGTCACCGTGCTCTCCTACAACCTGCTCGGCGAGGGGATCCGCGACGCCCTCGATCCGCGGCTGCGTCAGAGCGTGGGACGATTTGGCGGCCGTGGACGTTAGGGTATACTTCGTCGCTGTTCCTGGGCCGAAGTGGCGGAACTGGCAGACGCGCACGTTTGAGGGGCGTGTGGGGCAACCCGTGGGGGTTCGAGTCCCCCCTTCGGCACCAGTTTAGATGGGGGGCTTAGAGCGCCCCCCAACCCCCCCCCGACGTTCGGAGCGTCCCGGCACAGCCGTGACGCTCCTCTAAACCCTCCCCCCCGACGTTCGGAGCGTCCCGGCGAAGCCGTGACGCTCCTCTAAACCCCCCAAGGTTCGGAGCGGCGCGGCTAGCGACGCTCCTCTAATTCCGTGCGCTCACGCGCGCGGGAGTATTTCGGGAGTATCGCTCAGCCCTCCTTGACTCTTACACCCCGGGCGGCGCGGTGTGGCGAAGACGAGTGCTAACTCGAGCATGCATCACCGTCGCGCCGTCGTCGGTCGCCGACTCCGCCGCATACCGTCGCTTCAGCCGAAGGGCGGGCCGTTCGACGACGACATACGAAGCGAGCGCCATCGCAAAGGTCGAGGCCCACGCCACCACCACGTTCGTCAACGGGTGTACCTCGTCGTTAATTGACAAAGCGCCAAACAGGAAAAAAACGGGGAAATGCCAGAGATAAATGGCATACGAGATGCGGCCGATGCCGACCAGTGGCGAGCGCTCAAGACCGTGGACGATCCAGGAGCCCGGTAGGCACAAATCGACGATTACCAGCACGGCCGCAAGAGCGGTGAACATGCTCGCCTGGTGGAGGACGTAATCACGGGGGAACGTTGCCTTGATGAAAAGAAGCGCCAGCGCGACCGCTCCGATGACACCACCGACACGGACGGCGTTGCGCACCAGCCCGTCTCTCATCGAGAGACGTCCCGAACTCAGGAGGAGGCCTGCCGCACATCCCAGCAACAGCGAGTCGCGATGCTGGATGCCACGCAGCAAGGCGATCAAGATGACCGGCCAGACCAGGTAGAACTGCTCTTCGATGGCGAGGGACCATGCGTGGCTAAAGATGGTCATCGGCAAGCCCGATATCAACGCCCAGTTGGCGACGTAGAACATGACCGCAGCGCCCTCCTGCAACACGAGCGGGCCAAGCGCAGGCGGCGCGGTTGTGAGAAGCACAATCTCGCAGATCACGACGAACACCGCGAGTGCGGGTAGCAAACGAAGCGCGCGCCGTGCGTAAAACAGCCGAAGCGTGATCGTTCCAGTACGGCCGTACTCCTCCATAAGCAGCGCGGTGATCAGAAAGCCGCTGAGCGCGAAGAACACATCTACGCCGAGGTAGCCACCGCTGAGCCAGCCGGAGTGCCGGGTGAGGACGGCTAGGATCGACACTGCGCGCAAGCCATCAAGCGCTGGGCGATACCCGAGGCTGAACGCCGGCATCGACGCCACCTACCAAGTCTAGGACATGCGACGAAATCGAATCCGACAACTTACTAATGCTAACCAACGCAGGGCCTTACGAGTCGAAGATTCGGCGCGGTGTAGATCAGGCGGCGCGAACCCGATGTTCAGATCGCCCTCAGAAGGTTTACGGCGCCGTGGCGCGTGACAAGGCCTCGGTTTGAGAAGCTCTATAACGAGTGTGAGGCTCGCGTAGAACAAGTGCAGCACTTGCGCACGGGGCTGAGGCACGCGGTGGTGACCCTTCGGTTTCGGGTCGATGTCGGCTCATGTAGTCAGTTCGCGGACGCGAGTGGGTAGCGCCGAAGCCGATTCCTCCTTAACTGATGGCTGCTGTCCGCTGGCGAGACAGGAGTAAATCGGGAGTATCAGGGAGTCGGCAGCGACTATCTCCGTGCTACTCCAAGTCACATCTCTGAGCCGCCGAAGTACTCAAAGAATGAAGCAAATGGTCGTCGCGCATGACGTACGGCTGGTGAAGGCCGAACGAACACCAGTTTACATGGGGGGCTTAGAGCGCCCCCCAACCCCCCCAACGTTCGGAGCGCCCCGGCGAAGCGCCTGGCGCGCTCCCGCTGCTGGACGCGCCTGACCGCCACCCGCGTCGACGCCCACGCCGCTGTCCCCGCCACTCGTCGAGCCCGCGCCGGCGGCACCGCCCGTGCGCGCGCTGCCTGCGGCTCGGCCACCCGCCGCACCGCCCAGGACCGCGACGCGCAGGAACGACAAAGGCGTCTTCATCATGTGCGGAGAGGGCGTGGGTCCGTGCGGTGGCCGAAACGGCGTGGCATAATGATCCGGTTTTGAGAGCGAGGATGGAGCTTCCCCTGATCGACGTCCGCGAGCGCAAGCCGCCGTGGCTGAAGGTGCGCGCGCCGGGCGGGCCGAATTACCTCCGTCTCAAGCGACTGATGCGCGACGCCAACCTCCACTCCGTGTGCGAGGAAGCGCACTGCCCGAACATCGGCGAGTGCTGGGAGGACGCGACCGCGACCTTCATGATCCTCGGCGACGTGTGCACGCGAAACTGCGGCTATTGCGCGATCGCGCACGGGCGCCCAACGTGGGAGGACCGTGAGGAGCCCGAGCGCGTCGGACGCGCCATCGGCGACCTCGGCCTCGAGTACGTCGTGATCACCTCGGTGAACCGCGATGACCTCGCCGACGGCGGCGCCGTCCACTGGGCGGCCACCGTGCGTGCCGTACGCCGCCACGCGCCCCGCTGTCGCGTCGAGGTGCTGATCCCGGACTTCCAGGGCGACGCGGCCGCGCTGCAGACCGTCATCGATGCCGCCCCCAACATCCTCAATCA
>QHSB01000599.1 GCA_003220335.1 Candidatus Rokuibacteriota bacterium | reverse complement strand
CAGCGAGCGGTAGCCCGTGTTCTCCATCATGATCACGAAGACATGCCCGTAATGCTTGCCGTCGGCCGGGGTCCCCGCCCTGATGACCTTGATACCTGCGGTCGTCCCAAGGACGAGCGCCACAGCGCCGACGGCGGCCAGGAGCCTTCGATTCATCTCTGGAGACTACTCGTAGCCGAGCGCCTCGATCGGATCGAGGCGTGCGGCCTTCCTCGCTGGATAGAATCCGAAGAAGATGCCGACCCCGGCCGCGAACCCGAAGGCCAGCGCGATCGCCTCCGGCGCCACCAGCGTCCGCCAGTCGGCGAAGTAGGTGATCGCGCGCGAGCCAGCGAGACCGAGTGCGATCCCGACGACGCCGCCGAGCAGCGAGAGCGTGACGGCCTCGACGAGAAACTGCAGGAGAATGTCGCGGCCGCGCGCCCCGACCGCCATCCGGAGCCCGATCTCGCGCGTCCGCTCCGTCACGGACACCAGCATGATGTTCATGATCCCGATCCCGCCCACCACCAGCGAGACCGACGCGATGGCGGCCAGGAGGTAGGTCATGACCTGCGAGGCCCGTTCCTGCGTTTGTAGCACCTCCGTCAGATTCCGCAGCGAGAAGTCGTCGTCCTGATGAGGCTGAAGCCGGTGGCGTTGCCGAAGGAGCGTGCGGGTCTGCGCCTCGGCTTCCGCCATGTCCGCGCCGGGCCGGATCTTGATGGAGATGGTATTGACCGCGCGCGGACTGGCCTGGCTTACGCCGAGCACCTTCTTCTTCGCCGTCGAAAGCGGAATCAGGATGACGTCGTCCTGGTCCCACCCGTGGGAGCTTTGCCCCTTGCGATGCAGCATCCCGATCACGGTGAACGGGACCTTCTGAATCCGAATGATCTGGCCGAGCGGGTCCGCATCCCCGAAGAGATTCAGGGCGGTCGTCTGTCCGAGCAGTGCAATTTTGGTGGCGCCCTCGACGTCCTCCGGCCCGATGGGCCGCCCGGTAACGAGCGGCCAATCCCGGGCCTCGACGTAATCCGCGGTCACGCCCTGGATCGTCGTGGCCCAGTTGAGATTGCCGTAGACGACTTGCGCGGTGCCACGCACGGACGGCGCTGCCACCTGTACGGCCGGGACCTCACGAGCGATGGCGGCGGCATCGTCTTCGCTGATCGTGAGCTGGGTGCCCTGCCCGAGCCGGACGCCGCTCGAAGTCACGCTGCCGGACATGAGGATGATGAGGTTCGAGCCGAGGCTCTCGATCTGCTCGGCCACGCGCGCCTGCGCCCCCGCGCCCACGCCCACCGTGACGATGACAGCGCCCACGCCGATGATGATGCCCAGCATCGTCAATGCGCTGCGCAGTTTATTCACCCGCAGCGCGCGGACGGCGATCCGGGCGCTCTGCCAGACATTCACGCCACGACCTCCTCTTCGAGGAGCGCCAGCTGCGCGGCGGCGTCGCGCGGCGAAGAGACCGGGTCGTCCCGCAGCAGGCGTCCGTCGCGAAACGTGAGCGTCCGGCCCGCGTGCATCGCGATGTCGGGCTCGTGCGTCACGAGGACGATCGTCAGCCCCGCTTCATTGAGGCGCTGGAGCAGCGCCAGGATTTCGATGCTGGTGCGTGTGTCGAGGTTGCCCGTCGGCTCGTCGGCCAGGACCACGGCCGGATCGTTGACGAGCGCGCGCGCGATGGCGACGCGCTGCTGCTGCCCGCCAGAGAGCTGACTCGGGTGGTGGTGCTCGCGGTCGGCGAGGCCGACCTGGGCCAGGCGCTCCCGCGCCCGCGTGCGGCGCTCGCGCGCCGGGATCCTGGCGTAGAGCAGCGGCAGCGTCACGTTGTCCAGCGCGCTCGTGCGCGGCAGCAGATTGAACTGCTGGAAGACGAAGCCGATCTTCGCGCTACGGATCCGTGCGAGCGTGTCGCGCGACAGCCCCGCGACGTCGTCGTCGTCGAGCAGGTAGCGGCCCCTCGTCGGGGTGTCGAGACAGCCGAGCAGATTCATGAACGTCGACTTGCCCGAGCCTGATGGGCCCATGACGGCGATGAACGCGCCACGTTCGATCTCGACGCTGACACCGCGGAGCGCGTGGACGGTGTGGGGGCCGAGGTGGTAGTCCTTCGTGAGTCCGTCGGTCACCATGATCGGGCCCACGGTCAGAGTCTGAGGCGTGGCGACGAGCCGCTCGAGCCCGGACGCCTGCCGCCCGCGGCGCCCACGATCACCTCCTGGCCCTCACGCAGGTCGCCGGAGAGCACCTCGGTCGACGAGCCATCGCTGATGCCGAGCGTCATCGCGACCGCCTTCGGCGTGCCCCCGCCGTCGATCACGAACGCGCGGCCGCGCGTGCCGCCGCCGCTCCCGGCCGCACCGTCGCTCGCGCCTTGGCTGCGTCCTGCCTTCATGGCGGACGCCGGCGCGGCCGTGTGAACAGCGTCGGAGCCCGCCGGCCGATAGCGGAGTGCGGCGTTGGGGATCTTCAGCACGTCCGGCTTCTCCACGACGACGAGCTTGACGTTGGCGGTCATGCCGGGCAGAAGTCGCCCGCCCGGATTGTCCACCGCCACGATCACTGTGTACGTGACGACGTTCTGCACGATCTGCGCCGCCTTGCGGATCTGCGAGACGGTGCCCCGAAACGTCTGGCCTGGGAACGCGTCGATGGTGAACGTTGTTCTGTTCCCCACGCGGAGTCGGCCGATGTCTGCCTCGTCGACGCTCGTCTCGACTTGCATCTTCGTGAGGTCCCGCGCGATCGTGAAGAGCGTCGGCGCCTGCAGGCTCGCCGCGACGGTCTGGCCCACGTCCACGGCGCGCGAGACGACGACACCGTCCACGGGCGCACGGATCGTCGTGTACGCCAGGTTCGTCTCCGCCTGGCTGAGCGCGGCCTGCTTCAGGTCGACCTGCGCCCGTGCAGACTGCAGCTGCGCCTCCTGAACCTTCAGCTGGGCCCGGGCGGACCGGATGCTCGCCTCGAGCGCCTTCTCACTCGCGCGCGCCGACTCGGATTGCGCGACGGCCTGCTCGTGATTCGCCTGTGCGGTGTCACGCTCCGCCTGGGCGATCAGCTGGCGCCGGAACAGCTCGGCGCCCCGGTCGTACTGCCGCCGGGCGTCCATCATCGCGACGTCGGACTTCGCCGTCTGCGCCTTGGCCTGCGCCAGCGCGGCTCGAAGATCTGCGGATCGATGCGGGCGATGACCTGGCCCTTCTCGACGAGCGAGTTGAAGTCGACGAAAAGCTCCTTGATCTGGCCGGAGACCTGGCTGCCGACCTGGACGGTGATGACGGCGTTGAGGGTGCCGGTGGCGGACACGGCGGCGGTCAGGGGCCCTCGCTCGACCCGCCCCATCCGATATTTGGGTGGGTCGCCCCTGCTCTGCGCATAGAAGTACCCCGAGACGCCGACTGCGACGGCGAACGCGACCAGGACAAGCGACGACGCTCGCCTCAGCACAGGGCACGAAGTCCTTCGTCGAGCATGATCTCGGCCCGGTCAGGCGCGGGGGGAGTCTGGCCGACAATATCGCGCTTCGCGCCGTGCAGGCACTCCAAGGCCCGGTAGAAGGGGAAATTGACTATGGCGTCCTCGCGACCCGACGCGACGTACATGCTCAAGAATTGTT
>QHSB01000598.1:5957-8604 GCA_003220335.1 Candidatus Rokuibacteriota bacterium | reverse complement strand
CTTCACGATGGCGCTCGCGCGGACCGAGCTCGCCGCCTCGTTCGTCGGCCAGGGTCGGTGGGAGGCCGCGCGCGCGGAATACGAGGCCATCCGGTTGGCCATCGCGAGCGATCCCGACACGCTCCACAAGGACGTCGCCTCGTTCGGACTCAGGGACGACGAGGCCATCGCCCTGCTGAAGACGGGACACATCGAGCGGGCGGTGCAGCGACTCAGCGTTCTGCTGGACCGCGCGCGCGCGACCGTGGGCGATGGCCACACGCGCACCGCAGAGATTCGCGGCCTCCTCGCCGTCGCGCACGCGGCACGCGGCGAGACGGCCCGCGCCCTCGCCGGGTTCGCGGACGCGACCCGCGTGCTGCTCGATCGCACGGTGGAGGTCGACGACGAGGCGATGACCCGGCCCGCCCGCGAGCAGCGGTTGCGGCTGATCCTCGGCTCGTACATCGGCCTGCTGGCGAGCATTCGAGGGACCGCGGAGGAGCGGCGCGCCGGAATCGACGCCGCGGCCGAAGGGTTCCGGCTCGCCGACGTCGCTCGCGGGACCGCCGTGCAGCGCAGCCTCGACGCGGCGGCGGCGCGCGCCGCCGCGAAGACCCCCGCTCTCGCCGATCTGGTGCGCCGAGAGCAGGACGCTCGAAAGCAGATCAGCGCCCTCTACGGCCTCGTCGGCAACGCGATGACCTCGCCGGACGGCCAGAGCGCCCGGGTCGTGGACGATCTCCGCGCCCAGATCGAGCCACTGCGGCGGGCGCGCCACGCCATCCGCCAGCAGATCGAGCGCGACTTTCCGGCGTATACCCAGCTGATCAACCCGCCGCCGATGACGCTGGAGCAGGCGCGCGGCCGGTTGCGCGCGGGCGAGGCGCTGATCGCGATCTACGTCGACGAGGCGCAGACGTTCGTGTGGGCCGTGCGTGGAGCCGGCCCGATCGGCTTCGCGGCCACTGCGTTCGGCTGGAATTCCCTGGACCAGGTCGTCAGCAGGCTGCGGGCGGCGCTGGATCCCGGCGTCGCGACCCTCGGCGCGATTCCGCCGTTCGACGTGATGGGCGCGCATCGACTCTACGCCGCGCTGCTCGAGCCCATCGCCGACGTCTGGCGCGAGGCCGACAGCCTCGTGTTCGTCGCCCACGGTCCGCTCGCTCACCTGCCCTTCGGCCTGCTGCCGGTTCGCCCCGCGACGGCCGGGTCGCCGCCGGGCCCGCTGTTTTCCAACTACCGCCAGGTGCCCTGGCTCATCCGCTCGCATGCCGTGACCGTGCTGCCCTCGGTGAGCGCGCTGGCGACGCTGCGGCGTCTGCCGCCGGGCGACCCCGGCCGCCGGCCCTTCATCGGATTCGGCGATCCGTTCTTCAGCCGCGAGCAGGCCGCCGAAGCCGCGCGCGAGGCCGAGCCCGCCCGGCTGGCCGCGCTCAGCGCCGGCGACCAGCCCGTGGCCCTGCGCGCGTCTCCGAAGACCGAGCGGCTGAACAGCAGCCGACTCGCCATGCTTCCACGCCTGCCCGACACGGCCGACGAGATCCGGAGCATCGCCGTCGCGCTGAATGCCGACCTCACGCGCGACGTCTTTCTCGGCGCGCGAGCCAGCGAGGGAGCCGTCAAGGCCCTCGACCTCGCCAACTACCGTGTGCTGGCCTTCGCCACGCACGGACTGGTGCCCGGCGATCTGGACGGCCTCACGCAGCCCGCGCTGGCGCTCTCCGCGCCGGACGTCGCGGACGCCGACGGCGACGGCGTGCTGACGATGGAAGAGATTCTCGGCCTGCATCTGAACGCCGACTGGATCGTGCTCTCGGCGTGCAACACGGCCAGCGGCCAGGGCGCGGGGAGCGAAGCGTTGTCCGGACTCGGTCGCGCGTTCTTCTACGCCGGCGCCCGTGCCCTGCTCGTGAGCAACTGGCCGGTGGAGACCACTTCCGCGCGCGAGCTGACCACGGATCTCTTTCGCCGCCAGCGGAATGCGCCGGCGCTCACGCGCGCCAAGGCGCTGCAGGCGACGATGAACGCGCTCATCGACGGCCCGGGCTATGTCGATCGCGCGACGAACACGGTCGTCTTCAGCTATGCTCACCCGCTCTTCTGGGCGCCCTTCACGCTCGTCGGCGATGGCGGAGGAAACTGATGAGGCGCGCCGTGCTGCTCGCCGCCCTCCTCCTGGCCGCCTGCCAGACGAGCCCGAACACGCCGTTGCGGCCGGAGGCCGTTGGTGATCGCCGCGTCACCTTCAACAACCAGGTCGTCAGGATCTTCCAGCGAAACTGCCAGACCTGTCACCGGCCGGGCGAGGTCGCACCGTTTTCGTTGACCACTTACAAGGATGCGCACGCGAAGCGTGACGACATCGTGGAGGCGGTCGAGTCGCGCTACATGCCGCCCTGGAAAGCCGTGCCGGGTCACGGCGAGTTCACCGACGTACGCCGGCTCTCGGACGACGAGATCCGGCTCATCGCGCGCTGGGTCGCCGATGGCGCGCCCGAGGGCGACGCGCGCGATTTGCCGTCGCCGCGTCGCTTTCCGACCGGGTGGACGCTCGGCACGCCGTCGGCCGTGCTTGCGATGGAAGAGCCCTTCACGGTGCCGCCGCGCACGAAGGATATCTACCGCTGCTTCGTCGTGCCCATCCGCATTCCCGGCGAGTGGCGGA
>QHSB01000598.1:0-5808 GCA_003220335.1 Candidatus Rokuibacteriota bacterium | reverse complement strand
TCCAGGTCCACTACCACAATCCCGGCGACACTCCGGAGACCGACGTGACCCGGATCGGAGTCCATTTCGCCGCCGAGCCGTTCGACCGGCGCCTGTCATTCGTGCGCGCGCTGGCGTGGAATTTCAGCATTCCCGCGGGCGCGGGACGCGATGTCGTGCGGGCAGCGACAACGCTGAGCCACGACCTCGATGCCCTCTCGATCCATGCGCACATGCACCTGCTGGGACGGGCGATGACCGTGACCGCGCACCGGCCCGACGGGACGACGGAGTCGCTGCTCCGGATCGACGACTGGGACTTCGAGTGGCAGATCCGCTACAGCTACAAGCGCCCGGTGCCGCTGCCCGCCGGGACGCGCATCGAGGCCGAGTGCGTCTACGACAATTCCGCCGGCAACCCCAGGAATCCCAGCAAGCCGCCGCGGATCGTGTCCTCCGGCTTCGAGACCACCGACGAGATGTGCCTGGCCAGTGTGCTGGGCACCGTGAGGATCACTCGTCCTCGCGCCGCCCTCAGCGCTTCTTGAGGCGGACCTCTTCGAGCGGGGCCGACCACGGGTACGGGTCGATGAGCATCAGCGCCGGCTCCTCGACGCGCGGTCCGATGCCGCTCGGCCAGATGTACTGGAAGATCGGCGCGATCCGCACGCGGTCGTAGACGATCTGCTGGATCTGGTGCAGCAGCGCCTCGCGCTTCTTGCGGTCGGTCTCGCGCGCCTGCTGCTTGTAGAGCGCGTCCACGTCGGGGAAGCCGCCGTAGGCGAACGTGCCGTCGGTCGGGATCACTTCCGACATCCGCGAGGCGGCGTTGCCGTAGAGCGCGCTCGAGCAGACGCACACGCCCTTGAGCTTCTTGGCCTGGAGCGCCGAGAGGTACGCCGCACGCTCCATCGGCCGCATCGTCGTCCGGATGCCGACGGCGCCGAGGTAGCCGACGATCGCCTCGCCGAGGCCGAAGTACGGCGGCAGCTGGTGGAACTCGCCCGCGTCGAAGCCGCCGGGATAACCCGCCTCCGCCAGCAGCTTCTTCGCCCGCGCCGGGTCGTACGGGTGCGGCTCGAGCGGCAGCGCGAACTCGAACGTGCGCGGCACGAAGTTGCCGGCGGGCTTGGAGGCGCCGAGCGTCTCCGCCTCGGAGAGCGCGCGGCGATCGAGGGCGAGGCTGGCGGCCAGGCGCACGCGCTGATCCGCCCACGGCGACTTCGGGTCCCACATGTCGAGGAAGTCCAGGAAGAAGACCGCGATGCCCCCGGAGAACGCCAGCTTCACAGCCGGATCACGCTTGAGCTCGAGGGCCTGCGGCGCCTCCAGCAGGTAGGCGATGTCGACCTCGCCGCGCTTGAGCATGGCCACGCGTGTCGTGGACTCCGGGACCATCTTGAACACGACGCGCTTGACGCTCGGCACCTTGCGCCAGTAGCCCTCGAAGGCCTCCATCACGAGCTCGACGCCCACCGTGTGGCTGACGAACTTGTACGGGCCGAGGCCGATGGGGTGTTTCTTGAAGCCGTCGGGACCGACCTGTTCCATGTATTTCTTGGGCACGACCCAGCCCGCGCCGCTGACGACGTTGCCGTAGTAATTCATGAAATCGGGCCATGGCTCGTGCAACGTGAAGCGCACGCGCGACGGCGAGACGACGGTGACCTCCTTCACCTTCTCGTGCAGCAGCTTGCCCTTGGCGCGCGCGAACGAAAACTTCACATCCTCCGCCGTGAACGAGTCGCCATTGTGGAACCTGAGGTTCTCGCGCAGCTTGAAGTCGTAGGTGCGCCCGTCGGGGCTCATCGTCCACGACTCGGCGAGGCTCGGCGTGGCGAGATTGCCGGGCATCGGCTTCACGAGCGCGTCGTGCATCGCGTAGAGGACCCAGAACGGCGTGAGCTGCCCCACGACCTCGCCGGGATCGAACCAGTTCGGCGAGATCGTGATGTAGAGGGCCCAGCGCATCTCGCCCTCGGGCTTGGCCTGGGCCCCGGCGTCGGCGCCGAGGCCCAGGCAGAGGACGGCGCACAGCAGGGCGACCGCGGGGAGCGGGCGCACCGTCATGCGAGCTGTTTGCGGACGAACTCGATGATCCTCTCGATCGTGCGCCTGCCCGCGTCCGTCATCGGCTTCTTGCCGATGTAACCCTCGGCCTCACCCGGAAACAGCTCCAGCTCGACCTGGCCGCCGGCCTTGCGGTACTGCGTCACGAAGCGATCCAGGTCGGCGCGCGGATGCGCCTTGTCGTCGGCGCCCTGCAGATAGATCGCCGGCGGCATCTCCACTTTCTCGCCGCGCTCCAGCGCGATGACCGGGCTGCCCTCGGCCATGGCGTCCTCGGTCTTCCAGTACTGGTCGTGACCTGGCAGCACGCGGTCGACGACCTCGGGATAGGGCTTGCCGCCGTCCTTCAGCTTCTTCGCATAGCGGTAGCGCCCGAGCGGATCGATGACCGGCCAGCAGAGCACGACCGCGCGCACGCTGGCGTCGACGGCCGGCGAGCCCGAGGGCAGCGGGATCGCGGCGTAGCGCGCGTCGCGAGGACGCATCGCGGAGAGCATGGCCTGGTGCGCGCCGCTCGAGGCGCCCATGAGACCGACGCGGTCCGGGCGGCCGCCCAGCGCTTTGGCCTGAGTCTTGATCCAGCGAACGCCGTAGTTGACGTCGGCGAGCGACGCCGGGTACGGCGCATCGGTCCGGAAGTCGATGGCCGCCACCACGATGCCGGCCTTCGCCATCGCCTCGTTCATGACGGCGTCGCTGAGCCGGTCGCCGCGGATCCACGCGCCGCCGTGCAGGTCGACGATCAGCGGGAACGGCCCGTCGCCCTTGGGCTTGTAGAGCCGGGCGAGCAGCGGCTTGTCGCCGTGGCGGAGATATTCGACGTCCTGGATGTCGATCTCATGGCTGGTCATGCGCGTCCTCCTGGAATGAGCGTTCGTGCGCGTACGCTGCACCTGGCGGCGGCGTTCGTCAAGTCGCGCGCGCGCTCAGACCAGGTCGACGACGGGCACGCGGCTGGCGACGAGGGCGGCCTGCATCGCCGCGAGCTCCGCGGACGACGGCCGCAGCACCGGCGGCCGCGCGAGCGCGCTGCGGAAGATCCCGCGCAGCGCCATGCCCTCCTTCATCCGCGCGTGGGCGTCGCCGGACGGCTCGCCGGCGCCGTAGACCGCCTCCTTGATCGGCCAGATGCGGTCGTTGATCTCCCGGGCGCGCGTCAGGTCGTCGGCGGCCATCGCCTCGAAGAGGTCGTTGATCAGCTCGGGGACCAGGCTGGCGCAGCCGACGAGCGTGCCGTCCAGGCGGTGCACGAACGTGGCGAAGAGATACTCGTCCATGCAGTTGAGCAGCGAGACGTGCGGCGCGTCGGCACGCAGGGCGCGGATGTCGCGCTCATAGGCGCCCAGATCGCGCTCGCCCATCTTGAAGCCCTTCACCTGGGGAATCGACGCCAGCCGCACCATGAGCCGGGTCGAATAGGCGGCGCGCGTGCTCGCGGGGTACACGTGCACGATGACGTCGAGCCCGCTTTCGCCGCCGATGGTCTTCACGTATTCGTAGACGGCGTCTTCCTTCACCCCGAAGCGCAGCCACATGTGACACGGCATCACGTCCACGGTGTCGGCGCCGGCGTGGGCCGCCGCGCGCGCGTGCTCGACCGCCTCGAACGTCCCCTCCGCGCAGACCGCCGAGACGACGCGCACGGCGCCCTTCACGGCGTCGGCCACGACGCGCGTGACGGCGGCGCGCTCGTCGGGCAGCAGCGAGCCGACCTCGCCGGTGTGGCCGTTGGTCATCACGGCGGTGACGCCGCGGCAGCCGGCGAGCCACACGGCGAAGCGCGCCAGGTTGTCCTCGTCGACCTTGTAGTCGTCCAGGAACGGCACGGCCATGGCCGGGATGACGCCGCGGAACGCGCGCGCGGTGCTCATCAGATCCCCGTGCCGAAACCGCCGGCGCTGCGGACGGTCACGGCCTCGCCGAGATGCGCCGCGGGATGGAAGAGCGCGATGCCGCTCAGCACCGCGGCCCGCGGCCGGCCGGTGAAACCCTTCACCAGCTGCTCGGCGCGGGTGCCGAAGGCGCCCTCGGTCGCCGCCTTCTGGAGCGACGGCGCCGCGATCTCCCCACCCCAGTCCTTGTCTCCGAAGTTGCCGACGATCTCGCGCGTACGGCGCCCGACGGCGTCGCGGTACTCGCGCAGGGCGGCCAGATCGACCTGGCGCGTCAGCTCGGTGACCTCCGTACTGGTCATGCCGATGCCGAAGTCGCGGCGCGAGACGCCCAGGCGCTTGCGCCAGGCGTCGTCGCACACCTGGTCGCGCCCGTGGAGGATCGTGTTGACCATGATGTCCTCGGCGCGCGCGATGTGCCACATCAGCCACGCCAGCGAGTTGAGGTCCTCGCGCGGCCGCACGCGCATCTGCTCGTCGCTGAGGCCGGCGAACGCGCGCTCCGCCGCCGAGGCCGGGTTGCCGCCCACGGCCGCCGACTGCACCGCCGCGTGCTGCGCGAGGAAGAGATTCTTGGCATCCATGATCTGTGTCTCCTTCAGTGCGACGTGGGGACGTGCGGATGGCCGGCGGCGGCGTCGGCGATCGCGTGGTCGTTGTCGGCCGGGACCGCGCCGCTGACGCCGACGGCGCCGACCACGTGGCCCGCGTCGACGAGGGGCACCCCGCCTTTGCCAAAGACGAACTCGTACTGGCCCAGCATCGCGACGTTGTCGGCGAAGAGCATGCGCTTGGTGAAGCGCTCCTCGAGGTCGAGCGTGGTGGCGCGAAAGCCGGCGGCGGCATTGGCCTTGGCGCGCGCGATCTCCGGGGTCACCCAGAGCGCGCCATCCATGCGCTCGCAGACGACCAGATGCCCGGCGTCGTCCACCACCGCGATGGCCACCTTGAAGCCGAGCTCCTGCGCGCGCTTGACGCCGCGCTCGATGCAGGTGCGCGCCTGATCGCGCGTGACGCCGCTCACGACACCTCCACCCGCACCTCGTCGTCCTCCACGTGCACGGGGTACGACGGCACCGCGCCGCCGCGGCCCGGGAAC
Source organism: Candidatus Rokuibacteriota bacterium (assembly GCA_003220335.1). Lineage (GTDB taxonomy): Bacteria > Methylomirabilota > Methylomirabilia > Rokubacteriales > CSP1-6 > AR12. Next base: position 768 of record QHSB01000598.1, on the reverse strand, counting down.
ACGCACTGGCCCGTGCGCACGTCGTACATCCAGCCGTGCCACGGACACGCCAGCCGCATGCCCGACAGCTTGCCCGCGCTCAGCGGCCCACCCCGGTGGGCGCAGACGTCGCCGAGGGCGTGGACGTGGTCGCCGACGCGCACGAGGACGACGCGCGTGCCCTCGGTCTGCACGAGCGTTGGCCGGCCCGGGGTGAGGTCGGCGAGGGCCATCCGGATCTCGCTCACGCGTCTTCTTTCAGGACGTACGCGCGGTGCAGCCCGCTCATGTACTGCCAGCGCATCTCCGTCGCCTGCCGCACCTGCTCCAGCGCCTGCGCGCGCCGCTCGGGCGTGTCGGAGTGGCGCTCGACGATCTGGTAGCCGCGCTCGCCGTGGACCTCGTCGGCCTCGATGTGGATCGCGAAGAACTCCACCTCGTGCTCGTTGAAGCCGTACTTGCTCTTGAGCGGCGGCAGATTGCGCTTGTAGATGCCGGGCACCTGCGACTCCAGGCCGACGAGCAGCCCGGCGGCGGCGACGTGGAACGGCTGGCGCGAGGTCTCGTAGCACCACGCGGTGAGCGCGCGCGTCGTCGGCAGCTGGCGCGCCGTCTCGACCTCCTTGCGGCTCACGCCGCACGCCTCGCCGAAGCGGATCAGGAGGTCGACGTGCTTGATGCCCGACTCCTCCTCGACGATGTTCTCGAGCAGGAAGTCGCGCGCGTCGGCGTCGGGGCATTCCGCGTACACGGCCGCGCACCAGCGCGGAAACTGCGACACATATTGGT
>QHSB01000597.1 GCA_003220335.1 Candidatus Rokuibacteriota bacterium | reverse complement strand
GATCAGGTAGCGCACGTGGCCGAGGCGGTCTTCGACGTTGTCGCCGAAGATCCACAGGTAGACCATGTTGCCGAGCAGGTGCAGCCAGCCGCCGTGCAGGAACATCGACGTGAAGATCGGCAGGTAGCGGCCGGCCCAGTCGCCGGGGCTCGTCTCGCTCAGCGCGAAGTAGCGCGCGGGGATGAAGGCCCAGGTGCGGATGAACGCCTCCAGCTCCGGCCCGAGCAGCAGCTCGTCGAGGAACACCCAGACGTTGATGGCGATCAGCAGCCAGGTGACGACGGGCCACCGCTGCACCGTGACCGAATCGCGCAGCGGGATCATCAGCCGGCCCGTTCGATCACCGCGTAGGCGGTGCTCCCGCCGCGGTTGACGAGCACGACGATGTCGCGCCCGCGCGCCTGCTCGACCTCGCGCGCGAACTCCGCGGCGGAGCGCACGGGCTTTCGATTCACCTCCTGAATGACGTCGCCCGGACGCAGTCCCGCCTCCGCGGCGGGCCCGCCGGGAATCACCTCGGTCACGAGCGCGCCCGCGAGGCCCGGCGGCAGGCCGAGCTTCTTCGCCACCTCGGGCGTCACGTCGGCGACCGAGAGGCCGGGACGCTCCGGCGCGCTCGGGCGCGCCGCCGTCGCCGGCCCCCGCTCCGGCATCTCGGCGACGGCGACGTCGAGCGTCTGCTCGCGCCCGTCGCGAAGGACGGTCAGCTTCAGCGTCGTGCCCGGCGCGGTGCCGGCGATCAGATTGCGCAAGCGCCCCACGTCGTCGACCGGCGTGCCGTCGACGGCCAAGATCACGTCGCCGCGCTTGAGACCCGCCCGCGCGGCGGGGCTGTCGGGCGCCACGTCGCCGACGATGACGCCGCGCTCGGCCGACACGCCGAGCCCGCGGGCCAGCGCCGGTGTGACCTCCTGCAGCGACACGCCGAGGTAGCCGCGCGTGAGGCGGCCACGCCTGACGAGCTGATCCATCACCTGCCGGGCCATGTTCACGGGCACCGCGAAGCCGATGCCCTGGGAGCCGCCCGTCTGCGAGAAGATCGCGGTGTTGATGCCGATCAGCGCGCCGCGCGCGTCCACGAGGGCGCCGCCCGAGTTGCCCGGGTTGATCGGCGCGTCCGTCTGGATGAAGTCCTCGTAGTCGGCGATGCCGAGGTCGGCGCGCCCGACCGCGCTCACGATGCCCTGCGTCACCGTCTGGCTGAGCCCGAACGGATTGCCGAGGGCCAGCACGACCTCGGCCACCTCGACGCGGCTGCTGTCGGCGAGCGCGACGACGGGGTACCCCGCGCCCGGTAGCTTCAGCACGGCGAGGTCCGTCTTCGCATCGGTGCCCACGAGCCGGGCGGAGACCTCGCGCCGATCGGCGAGCGTCACGCGGATGTCCTGCGCGCCCTCGACCACGTGGTTGTTGGTCAGGACGAACCCGTCGGCGGTGACGATGACGCCGGAGCCGAGCCCCCGCTCGCGCCGCGGAGGCCGGTTGCCGAAGAACAGGCGGGAGAAGGGGTCGTCGGGCAGCTTCGCCGTGCGCGCGGTGGCCACGTTCACCACCGCCGGCAGCGCGGCCTTCGCGGCGGCCGTCCACCCCGGCGGCGGCGACGCGCTCGGCGGCGCCTCGACGACGGCGACGCGTGGCGTGCGATGGAACGGCCACCACCAGTGCAGGCGCTCGGCGCCGGGCCCGATGAGGTACCACGCCAGCACGATCCCGAGGATCCAGAAGATCAGCTGCGCGGCAGGGCTGTAGAAGCGCATCGACCGCGGCGACACGCGCTCGCTCGCGACCGACGGGCCTACCATCGCGGCATCCTCCCCACGAGCCAGGGCCACGCCTCCTCGTCGGAGCGCTCGCGCGCCTGCTCCTCGAGCACCGCGGAGGCCGCGCTCGTCGCCTCCGCGAGCCAGCGGGCGCTCTCGCCGCCGTGCCCGCGCACGGCCTCGAGGGCGGCCCGACACACGGTCTCGACCACCTCGGGCGGCGCGTCCAGCTCGCGCACGAGGCGGCAGGCCGCCCGCATCGCGGCCGCCACGGCGTCGCCCACTTCACGGGGGCCGAGCGGCCCGCGCTCGATGCGCGTGACGATCAGCTCGCGAACGGTCAGGCGCACGCCGCGCGCGGGAACGCCCGCGCGCAGCAGGCCGGCCAGCTCACCGGCCATCGTCTCCTCGAACAGGCTCATGACGTGGGCTCCACGCGGAGCGCGTCGCCGACGACGTCGACCCGCACGGCGCCGCCGTCGCGCAGCTTGCCGGCGACGATCAGCCGCGCGACCGGCGTCTCCACCTCGCGCTGGATGGCGCGCTTGAGCGGACGCGCGCCGAAGACGGGGTCGTAGCCGACGCGGGCGAGATGGGCCTTGGCGGCCTCGGTGACCTCCAGCGTGATGCGCCGCTCGGCCAGCCGCTTGCGCAGCCCCTCGAGCTGGATCTCGACGATCTTCGCCAGCTCCGCCTCGGTGAGCGCGCGGAACACCACGATCTCGTCCACGCGATTGAGGAACTCCGGGCGGAACTGCCGCCGCAGGGCGTCCAGCACCTGCTCGCGCATCCGCTGGTAGGTTCGCTCGTCGGCGCCGCGCATCTCGAGGATCAGCTGGCTGCCGATGTTCGAGGTCATGATGATCACGGTGTTCTTGAAGTTCACCGTGCGGCCCTGGCCGTCGGTCAGCCGGCCGTCGTCCAGGACTTGCAGCAGCACGTTGAAGACGTCGGGGTGCGCCTTCTCGATCTCATCGAGAAGCACGACCGAATACGGCTTCCGCCGTACCGCTTCCGTGAGCTGACCGCCTTCCTCATAGCCGATATAGCCCGGCGGGGCGCCGATCAGGCGCGCCACCGTGTGCTTCTCCATGTACTCCGACATGTCCATGCGGATGATGTTGTCCTCGCTGTCGAACAGCGTGGCGGCCAGCGCGCGCGCCAGCTCGGTCTTGCCGACGCCGGTGGGGCCGAGGAAGAGAAACGAGCCGATGGGACGCCGGGGGTCCTTGATGCCCGCACGCGCGCGTACGACGGCGTCGGCCACCGCGCGCACGGCTTCTTCCTGTCCGACGACGCGCTTGTGCAGCTCCTCCTCGAGCCGGAGGAGCTTCTGCATCTCGCCCTCCATCAGCTTGCTGACGGGGATGCCGGTCCAGCGCGAGACGATTTCGGCGATGTCCTCCTCGTCCACCTCTTCCTTGATGAGCCGGCGCCCGCCGCCGGCCGGGGCCTGGGCTTCCAGCGCCTTGAGCTCGCGCTCGAGCTGGGCGAGCGTGCCGTACTGCAGCTCGGCCGCGCGCGACAGGTCGCCCGTGCGCATCACCTTTTCGATCTCGACCCGCGTCTCCTCGATGCGCTTGCGGAGCTGGCGCGGCTTCTCGATGGCCGCCTTCTCGGTCTCCCACTGCGCCCGCAGCGCCTGCGCCCTCGTCTGCAGCTCGGACAGCTCCTTCTCGAGCTTCTGCAGGCGGTCGCGCGAGGCGGCGTCCGTCTCCTTCTTC
>QHSB01000596.1 GCA_003220335.1 Candidatus Rokuibacteriota bacterium | reverse complement strand
CTCGCGGCCATCGCCGGTGTCATCGCGGTCTTTGCCATGCCGTGGGGCCGGGTGGCCGCCGCCGCCGGCGCGCTCGTCTTCGTGACGTACCACCTCGCCGGCGGCGCCTGGCAGGCGGGCCAGCGCGATTTCCTGCTGTGTCTCTTCCTGCTCCTGGGCGCGCTCGGCGTGGCGCGCTGGCTCGAGCGTGGCGGCGTTCGGAGCCTGCTATGGTCGGGCGCCGCCCTCGGCGCGGGCATCACGGTGAAGCCGCACGCGGCGCTCTTCGCCGGCGCGCTCGCCGCCGTCGTGGCCGTCGCCGCGGCGCGCACGTGCGGCCTCGCGACCGCCGCCGGCGCCACCGCCGTGTTCGTCGCCGCCGCCGCGGTGGCGCCGCTCGTGGTGCTGGGCTGGCTCGCCGCCGTGGGCGGCCTCGCCGCCTGGCGCGACGTCGTCACCGGGTACCTGATCCCGCTCTACGCGCGGCTCGGCCGCACGTCGTCGTGGAGCGTCTACCGCTGGCACGCGTGGATCCCGATCGCCCTCGGCGTCCTCGTGTCGCTCGCCGGCGCCGCGCGGCGCCGTGGCGTCGGCGCGCGGCATCTCGTTGCGGCGCTCGGTCTCGCATACGGACTCGCGCACTACGTCGTGCAGGGCAAGGGCTGGTAGTACCATCTCTACCCGCTCGCCGCCTTCGCCGCCGTGCTGGTGGCCGCCGAGCTGCCGGCGGCGCTCGCCGCGCGGCGCCGGCTGGTGGCCGCGGCCCTCGCCGCGTCGCTCGTCGCCGCGCTCGTGCTGCTCGGCGCCAAGGGCCTCGAGGCGTTGCCCGCCACGTGGTGGTGGGATCGTGAGCGCACCGTCCGCACGCTCGAGGCTGATCTGCGCGCGCGGCTGGCGCCCGGCGACACCGTCCAGGTGCTCGACACCACGGAGGGCGGCATCCACGCGCTCTTCCGCCTGGGCGTGCGGGAGCCCACGCGCTTTCTCTACGACTTCCATTTCTTCCACGACGAGGACGCGCCCGTGGTGCGCGCGCTGCGCGCGGAATTCATCCGCGACCTGGACGCGCGCCCGCCCCGGATGATCGTCCTCTTCGAGCGCGGCTGGCCCGCCGGCGGCTACGAGCGCGTCGAGCGCTTCGCGGCCCTGGCCGACCGGCTGCGCGAACGCTACGAGCTGGCGGCGACGCGCCCGGGCTACAGGCTCTATGCCAAGCGACACGATCCGTAGCATCGTCCGCGCCTACGACGATCCGGTGGTGCGCGCCTATTGCTGGGCGCGCTTCCTCGTGCTGCGCCAGCGGTTTCTCGAGGAGATCGGCCAGTACCTGCCGCCGGCGGGCCCGGTGCTCGACATCGGCTGCGGCTTTGGGCTCTTCTCGCTCTATTACGCGGCGACGGGCCCCGCCCGCTTTCTGCGCGGGCTCGACGTCAGCGCGCGGCGCATCGCGCTGGCGCGCCGCGCGGCCCAACGGCTCGGGCTCGACAACGTGGCGTACGAGCAGGGCGACGCGCGGGACTTCAAGGGCGACGCGGAAGTCAGCGCCGCCTACATGCTGGACATCGTCCACCACGTGCCGCCGGCCACCGTTCCGCCGCTCCTCGGCCAGCTGCGGCGCTGCCTGGCGCCCGGCGGGTTGCTGCTCGTGAAGGACGTGGACACGCGGCCGGCCCCCAAGCGCTGGTTCACGTGGACGCTCGACCGCCTGATGGCGCCGCGCACGCCCGTGCACTACTGGAGCACGGAGGAGCTGACGGCCGCGCTCGAGCGCGCGGGCTTCGGTGTGCGGCGCCACCTCATGGTGGACGTGCTGCCGTATCCGCACGTCCTGTACATCTGCGAGGCGCGGCGGTGACGCAGGCGCCGCTGCTGATCGCGCACGGGCTCACCGCCGGCTACGGCAAGATGGACATCCTGCAGGATGTCTCGCTCGAGGTGCACGCGGGCGAGATCGTCAGCGTCATCGGGCCCAACGGCGCCGGCAAGTCGACGGCGTTCAAGACGATCGTCGGCTTCCTCCGCCCGCGCCGGGGCCGCGTGATCTTCAACGGCCAGGAGATCACCGGCGTTCGGCCCGACCTCGTCCTGCGCCGCGGCCTCGCCTATGTGCCGCAGGGCCGCATCGTCTTCCCGCAGATGACGGTGCTCGAGAACCTCGAGATGGGCGCCTACACGGAGCGCGATCCCGCGCGCGTGGCCGGCGCGCTCGAGCGCGTCTACGCGCTGTTTCCCATCCTCGGCGAGCGCCGCCGCCAGACGGCGGGCACGATGTCGGGTGGCGAGCAGCAGATGGTGGCCATCGCGCGCGCGCTCATGACGTCGCCGCGACTCATTCTCCTCGACGAGCCGTCGCTCGGGCTGTCGCCGAAGTTCGTGACGCTGATCTTCGACAAGCTGCTCGAGATGAAGCGCGGCGGCTTCACGCTGATGGTGGTCGAGCAGAACGCCACGCGCGCGCTCGGGATCGCCGACCGCGGCTACGTCCTGGAGCTCGGCAAGAACCGCTTCGCGGGGCCGGGCCAGCGGCTGCTCGCCGACCCGGAGGTGAAGCGGTTGTATCTGGGAGGGTGATTATTTGGTGGAGCTGAGGGGATTCGAACCCCTGACCCCAAGACTGCCAGCCTTGTGCTCTCCCAACTGAGCTACAGCCCCACGCGAAGCATCACGGTACAGGGCGGGCGAATGTCGTGTCAAGAACTGAGGTTGGTGCCGGAGGCGGGATTCGAACCCGCACGCCCTTGCGGGCACGGCCTTTTGAGGGCCGCGAGTCTGCATTTCTCCACTCCGGCACGATGCCCGACGATCCTCGACGCTCCGAGGCCACATTGTATAACCACCCGACGCGTGGCCGCCCCACCGGAGGCCCCGACGCAAATCCCAGAGGTGAGAGAAATCGTTCGGCCCTCGCGCGTTTTCGCTCCAGGCATGGAAGTGTAGCCGCGTAGTACATCCACGCGATCAGCCGGATTGATTTGGCTTTCGCATAGCAGAGCATCCACAGCGGATGAGCGCCCGGCTTATGTCTCACCGTGAGTGAACCTGCCACGCCGGTGAGCCGAGCAACAGTGGTCTGCAGCCACTCGATGAATGCGCGACTCGCCGAAACGATAGATAGATAGAGACGTTCATAGACGTACGCTTCGTTTTTCTGAACGTGATAACGGTCCGTATACGTTCGCACTGATCCGTCGCCGTCGATACAGCCCCGAAAGAAGTCGGCGAAGTAGTCGTCGGGGATCGCGAGCGGTCTGAGCGTGAGGCTTTTGGCCGGGGTGAGTCCGAGTTGGAGAAGCCACCGATAGAACGCCCGATCACTCCACTGTAGCGTGTGATAATAGCCGCCGCGGCCATTCGACGTCGCCGTGATCCTGTTCGTCAATCGGAGGCATCGGCGGAGTGTCTCGAGCATGTCGTAGCCCTTCGATCGGACGACGAGATGTCGGCCGTCTGGTGAAAGATTGCCGTCGGTCGCGATGAGCCCGATTGCCCACGCGAGACCTGGCGACCAGCCGCTGTTTTCTCCCGATACGGTGCGACCTAGCGGAACCGGGCCCCTCGGCCGTGACGCGATGTCGTGTAGTCGCAGAGAGCGTCTCACCGTCGATCTCGATGTAGGAGGATGGCCGCATTGCCCGAGCGTTTCGCGCGCGATCGAGCGCGGTCAATGTCCAATCTTTCAGACAGTCGCCGCGCCAGGCCGCAAATGTCCTAACAATCACCAAACCATCCGTAGATCTGCGTAGTCGCTGGCACCCCGCGGCCAGCCTGCTCGCGCCCGCGCCGCCACTAAATCCGCGATTTTTTCACCCCTTCCCGGTCGGAGACGTAGCCTTGACGACCCTGCAGGCCTCACCTACACTTGGGCTCCCGATTCCGGTGCCCGCTTTGGGCGGCGTCGAAAGCAGTTCCGGGGGAAAGGTTTTGGACGACGCACAGGTCCGTGAACGGGTGCGGGGATTGCTCACGTCCGGCCGGCTCCCCAGTGAGGATCCCGTCAAGCTGTGGGCAGGCCCCAGCATGGCCAAGCCCTGCTCGTGCTGTGGCGAGATCATCACCACGGCCACCGAGTACGAGCTGGACTTCAGCGGCACGCTCACGATCCTCTTCCATCCCCGCTGCTACGCGATCTGGAACGAGGAGCGCAAGCGCATGACCGACGAGCGTCGACGCGACCGACCGTCCCAGGCCTCCGGCACCTGATCGATGGGTGAGCGCTCGTTCGCCGAGGACGTCAAGCAGCTCGGCTACGGCCAGGGGCAGGTCCTCCGCGGCGAGGGCATCCTCGCCATCACCAAGGCGCTGCTGCAGTCCGGCGTGAGCTACGTGGGCGGCTATCCGGGCGCGCCCATCTCGCACCTGCTCGACGTGCTCGCCGACGCCAACGAGTCGCTGCTCAAGCCGCTCGGCATCTACTACGAGCTGTCGGGCAGCGAGGCGGCCGCCGCCGCCCTCCTCGGCGCGTCGATCAACTACCCGATGCGCGGCGCGGTGACCTGGAAATCGGTCGTCGGCACCAACGTGGCGTCCGACGCGCTCTCGCACGTCGCCTCGGCCGGGGTGCTGGGCGGTGCGCTCGTCGTGATCGGCGAGGACTACGGGGAGGGCGCGTCCATCCTGCAGGAGCGGACACATTCGGCCGCGCTGAAGTCCTCCGTGCCCCTCCTCGATCCGCGCAACACCTTGCAGTCCTTCGCCCGCTTCGTCGAAGAAGGCTTTGGTCTTTCCGAGGCGTGCAACGAGCCGGTGCTCTTCTCGATCCGCATCCGCGCCTGCCACATGCGGGGCACCCTCACGTGCCGCGACAACGTGCGGCCGGCGATCAGCATGCGCTCGCCGCTGGAGGCGCCGTCGTTCAGCCTGGAGCGGATCAACCTGCCGCCCTTCACGTACGCGATGGAGGCGAAGAAGTTCGAGCAGCGCCTACCCGCCGCCCGCCGTTACATCCTCGAGCGAGGGCTCAACGAGCACCGGCCCGGTACCGAGTCGCACCTCGGCATCGTGATGCAGGGCGGTCTCTGGAACACCACCGTGCGCGGGCTGCACCTGCTCGGACTGGCCGACGTCCACGGCCGTACGCCGGTGCCGCTGATGATCCTCAACGCGATCCACCCGCTGGTGCCCGAGGAGCTGCTCGGCTTCCTGCGCGGCAAGAAGCGGGTGCTCGTGGTCGAGGAGGGTATGCCGAACTACATCGAGCGTGAGCTGAAGGCGCTCGCGCACGAGGCACGACTGGACGTCGAGATCCAGGGCAAGGAGGTCTTCTCGCCGCACGGGGAGTACGTGCCGGCCCTGGTCATCGGCGGCCTGCGGAAGTTTGTGATCGGGGCGAACCCGACGGCGCAGTCGGTGACCGCGATCGAGGACCGTTACGCGGCGCTGACCGCCCATCGCGAGACGGTGCGGGCGGCGCTGCCCGAGCCCGTCTCCAAGCGTCCGCCGTCCTTCTGCACCGGCTGCCCGGAGCGGCCCCTCTTCAGCGCGATGAAGATCCTCCGCACACAGGACCCCTCGATCGGCGACACGCACGTGGCGGCTGACATCGGCTGCCACACGTTCTCGACCCAGGCGCCCTTCCACGTCGGCAACTCCGTGCTCGGCTACGGCATGGGGCTCGCATCGTCGAGCGCGGTGGCGCCGCTCTTCGGCAAGCGCGTGATGTCGGTGATGGGTGACGGCGGGTTCTGGCACAACGGTCTCACCAACGGCGTGGCCAACGCGATGTACAACCGCCAGGACTCCGTGCTGGTGATCCTCGACAACTTCTACACGTCGGCGACGGGCCAGCACCACAACCCGTCCACCGGCACCAACGCCCGCAAGGAGCCCACGGGCATGACCATCCCGCAGGCGCTGCGGGGCGTCGGCGTGTCGTGGATCCGCACGGTGGACTCCTACGACATCGCGAAGATGATCGGCACGCTGCGGGAGGCGCTGACGACGCGCGTGAAGGGCCTCAAGGTCGTGATCGCGCGGGGCGAGTGCCAGCTCGAGCGCCAGCGTCGGCTGCGGCCACTGAACCGCACGCGGGCGGCGGCGGGCCAGACGGTGGTGCAGCCGCGCTTCGGCGTGGACCCCGAGGTCTGCACCGGCGATCACTCGTGCATGCGACTCAACGGCTGCCCGTCGCTGACGCTGCGCGAGAGTCCCGACCCGCTCCGCGAGGATCCGATCGCGCACGTGGACGACACGTGCGTCGGCTGCGGCGTGTGCGGCGAGGTCGCGCACGCCGCGGTGCTGTGCCCGTCCTTCTACCAGGTGCGGGTGATCACGAATCCCGGCCCGTGGACGCGGCTCGTCGACCGGCTGCGCCGCGCCGTGATCAGCGCCCTCGCGCGGGCGTGAGCGAGTCCGGGCTCGTCTCGTTGCTGATTCCCGCCGTCGGCGGGCAGGGCGGCGGCGTGCTCTCGGAGTGGATCGTGGAGGCCGCCGCGCTCGACGGCTACCGCGTGCACGGCACCTCGATCCCCGGCGTCGCGCAGCGGACCGGATCCACCACCTACTACGTCGAGCTGGTCACCGATCGCGAGGCCTCCGAAGATCCGGTGTTCTCGCTCTATCCGGTGCCGGGCGCGCTCGACGTGTTGCTGGCGCCGGAGTTCCTGGAGGTCGGCCGCATGATCGAGGCCGGCTTCGTGTCGCCCGCGCGCACCACCGTCGTCTGCAGCACGCACCGCCTCTACACGATCCACGAGAAGACGGCGACAGGCCGCGGCATCTATCCGCGCGAGCGCCTCGCCGCGCTGGCGCGGGCGACGGCGCGGCGCCTCGTCGCCTTCGACGCGCTCTCCCTCGCGCGAGAGCGCGGCACCGAGGTGAACGCGGTCCTGCTGGGCGCCCTCGCCGG
>QHSB01000060.1 GCA_003220335.1 Candidatus Rokuibacteriota bacterium | reverse complement strand
CGAGTGGAAGCTTGGCAGAATCAGAAGGTCGGCTGCGTGATAGTACCGGCTGAGCTGCGTCTGGTTCTGAAAGCCCACAAACTTCGCGATCACGGGTGGCGCTTCTCGAGCCAGCGCCTCGACAGGTCCCCGTAGCTCACCGCTTCCGACATATCCGATGACGACCGTCTGTCGTATCGCAGTGGGAAGTTCTTTCACCGCGCGCACCAGCAGCTCCGGTCTCTTGCGCGGGCTCAACTTCCCGGCAAACAGCAACAGGCGCTGTGAGTCGAGCACGCCGAGGCGCTGTCGCGTCACCTGACGCAGGGCCGTTCGGTCGGCCTCGTCGCATCGAAACACCTGCGTGTCCACGCAGTATGGAGAGAAGAACAGCTTGTGCTCAGCGCATCCCAGTCGCAGGAAATGCTCGTACGATTGCTTGCCGACATAGAGCAATCCGTCGCACCGCCTGTAGAACCATCGCAACGCGCGATCTCTGATCCAGGCCTTCAGAGCGCCGCGCCCTACCGCATGGTCGGTGGTTTCGCCACGAAATAGGATCGGCAGGCCGGCGCGGCGAGCCCGACTGAATGCCTGCCGGTGAAAGCGCGGGCGATAGCCGACGATCAGAGCAGCGTCAGGCGACGCCGTTCGCAAGGCCTCGTCCAGGCCATCTGTCGTAACGGTTACGGCCGTCGTCGCACCACCTGCTGACGTGCTCGTCAGAAAGACCGGGGTATAGCCCGCCAGCAGATCGGAGTCCCAGGCGAAATTCGCGGCGAACTCCCGGTCCTGATAACCGTTCACGCTGAAGTCCGACCCGTAGATCGCCGTGACGGGAATGTGAAAGGTCTGCTGCAGTCGTCGGTAGACCGGCGCATGATATTGGATTGGATGTGTCTCGATCACGGCCAACATGTCTTCGCGTCAGCGCGATTGCTTGCGAGGGTCTGCGCGATGCCGCAGCGCGTCCCGGCCTTCGTTATCCCTCGCTGGCGACAAGCGTCTTCAGGATAGGGGCGAACTGGGTCTCGTAGTTCCAGTCGGTCAGGACTCTCATCCGCCCGTGCTCCCCCATTCGACGCGTATCCTCCGGATGGTCGAGAAACCATCGCAGAGCGTTCCCGATGCTTCTCCAGTCATCGCTGTCGCAGGCCAGGCCGTATCCGTTTTCTACGAACGTCGTTCGCCAATCCGGAAGGTCGGTCACCAGCAAGGCGAGGCCGCTCGCCATGTAATCGAACGGCTTGTTCGATGCCCCGACCATGTTCTGTTCGTTGATATCGTGGCTGTGCCGCGGCATGAACGCGATTCCCACATCGCACCGTCGGCACCACGCCAGAAGCTCGTCTCTGGTCCGCACCGCTCCCACGAAGCTCACGCGAGCGGTGATCCCGAGCGCCGCCGCTGCCGCACGCAGCTGCGCGACGTAGCCGGGATGCCCCACCGTCTCGTAGCCCACGATCCGAAGCTTGACAGCGTCCGGCGCCAGCGTCAGGGCTTTCAACACACTGATCGGCAAGCGGGCTGGAACGATCGACCCATGGTAGAGGACCCACAACTCACGGTTCTCACGGGCTGCCCGTGGCGGCGCCAGCTCATCACGAGTCGGGCAGTTCCAGACACACATCACCGTCGCCCCACCGGCGACTTGGCGTCCGAACATCTCGGCGCGCCGCTGATTTGGCAGCACGCATGCCCGCGCCCGCCGCGCGAGGGCAGTCCGCGTGGCAAACGTCGCTCGCTGGAAAAGGCTGCCATTCCCAGAAGCCGGGGAATCATGCTCGTGATAGATCACGTTCGCGTTCAGAAAAATCCTCAATATGAGGGCGGCGGGGCACGCGAGCCACTCGGATACATAAATCCATCGCGGCCGCCACCGTAGTGCCCACGCCGTCACCCACAAGTGGAATCCGACGTACCTTACCTTCTGTCGCCATCCCCCCGGCACGAAGCCGATGCGTTTCACCTTGATGCGCCGATGAGGGCGGAACTCCAGCCTGTCCGCCCCCAAGGCGCCGGTCCCGAGGAACATGACCTCCCAGCCCGCTTCCGCTAGGATGCGCGCGCTGTGCTCCAGTGGGGGATATGCGGCGGGATTCGTGAACTGCACATACAGAATGCGCCGCGCGCTCCGATCCGACCCCGCGTTACTCGAGGCGCGGCGCCTACGCTCGGCGCTTACGGTTGACGATCTCACCATATCTTTCGAAACGCGGAACTGGCTCCCCATTCAGACCAGCCGCAACATACCCGTAGCGCTGAAGCCGAAGGACGGGCTCGCTGGTGGTTCCAAGCGACCGCGTACAGCTCGACTGGCGCACGTCACTGACATCGACGAAGAGCTTTGCGACTCAGTAGCTGCTCAAATCGGTTGGCCGTCACTTGTGATCGCGATCCTTCCTGGTCCAAGATCACCGCCGAAATCACGCAATCGCCGAAGACCTCGGCCGCCGTCCCGACGCCCAGAGTGCTGGTGGGGTCGCGTCACAGCGGCGGCTGCTCAAATAACAAAACGGTATGGTACCGGTACTGAGACAAAAGCCTCTTCTGGTGGTAGTCCCGCAAAAGCACCGAAAGCCAAGGGGGCAGCTCGCGTCCGAAGTACACTAGCCGGGGGTGCTCTAGGATTTTTCGCTTCAGAATCGAGATGTACGACAGATCAGCTTGGTCAAGAGTGTGCGGCAACAGGTAAATTGGGCCCCCGGTCGAATACATCAGGAATGGTGCAAGGAGCCAGTCTCTGTCGTAGTCGTTCACCGGAAACTTCCACGTCCAACCCTCGACGAACTCGCTGGTCATGAAAACGCCCGTACGGGAGATCTTTCGTTCGTCGTCCCCCTGGCATGGCTAAATGGGTGACGTCACCTCAAAGGCAGAATGATTCCGTCGCGCGCCCGCAGCGCCCAGAGGATCAGCTCTACACGATTCTGGACCCCACCCAGCGTCACGTGCCTCTCTGTCGTCGCATCGTTCCGGTGGTTCGGCTCGAACGCAATCACCAGGCCGTCCTCCCGACACGTTGGGCGACAGCGACGCTGTACACACGTGCATGACAACCTAGCCTGCAGTGCAGCGCTCGACATTCTGCCGCGCTAGCAAGCGGTGATAGAGCGCAACCATATCGTCGGCCACGTCGTCCATCGTCCGTGGATGCCGAATACTCCGCCGCAAGTGCTCGACGAGTCCTCGGTCGTCGCAGAACCGCTGCAGCGTTGCGCTCCATGCGCCCACCGAGTCGGCCTCGATCAGGATGCCATCCATACCGTCCCGAACGAGTTCGGCGATCCCGCCGAGCCTCGAGCCGATGATCGGTACCCCGGCCGCGAAAGCTTCGAGGACCACAAGAGGGCCCGTTTCGAGCCATCTCGACGGCACTGCTACGAAATCGTAGGCCGATAAAACCATGCCCAGACGGTCGTGAGGGATCGGCGGGAGCAGACGAATACGGGAATCGCCCTGCGCGAGCCGCCTCAGCTCGCGCACGTAGCCATCGCCCGTACCTGACTGAGCGACCCCGTAGAGGTCGGCTTCAACAGGCAGCCCCGGCAATGCGCCCACAGCTCGGATCAGGATGTCCGGGCCCTTCGTGCGATCGAGGCGTCCGAGAAAAGCGACCCGCAACCGCGTAGGCCGCGAATCCGGCAGAGGTTCAGCTTTTGACGGCCGGGGCAAGGGAACTCCGTGCCGTGACAGATGGATCTTCCTCGCGGGCACGCCATTGCGCACGAGAAGATCGTGAACCCACTGGCAGAGCGCGACGATCTCATCCACCTCTTCGAGGAGGGCCCGGACCGCCGCGTGACGGTGCTCCACCAGAGCGGTCATCCGGAGTGCGGTCCAGCCTCCGCCCGACGCTCCCGCCCGGCCAAGAGCGTGACCCACCGCCGGAGGGATGCGCCCCCCCATCCGGCTGACGATCTTTGCGAGGCCCAATCCGTGCAGTGTGCACTCACTGCATGCGGCGCGGTCGAGTGTGCCGTCGCACACGTCCCTGCCCCAGCGCAGCAGCGTCCCACGCTGACACGACACGGTCGGCGTGTGGTACGTGAACACGACGCCAATCCCTCGAGCCTTAGCCTCGCGCATGAGTCGCAGCGACACGCCTCGAGTGAACGCATGGAGATGCACGATGTCCGGGCATTCGTCATCGAGGATCTTCCCCAACTCGCGAGCCGCCGCAGCGTCGCCCTCGCCATATAGCTCGCGTAGGTCATCGATGCGGTCGGGGACGGCAAAGCGCCTGACCTCGAGACCGCGGTGCTCATAGCGGCACGACTGGGAGCCAGGCGCCGCCACGACCACCGCGAGGCCCCTCGCCTGGGTTTCACGAGCGAGGGATTCGACATACACCTCCGTCCCGCCGACCGGATCGGGATGGAAACAGAATGGTATGTGAACGACCTTCACGGCCTTGACGGCTTGTACACACGACGCCCTATCGTCAAGGCGGCCTTCGCACGCCTGTATCGCCAGGCCAACCCTTCGGCCCCTCGATAACCAAAGATTCTTGATGCAAGGGCAAGCCGTTTTGGCGCGGACGGAACATATCCTGGGTTCATCTCTTCAAGGAGTCCCAGTGCTTCCTCGAATAGAGAAGCGTCAACTCTATAGCTGCCCCTGGCAATGAATCCCAATGCCTCGATAATCGCTCGTCGACGCCGATCAGTCAGGCCGCCGTGCCTTAGCCACCAATCCCTGACTTCAACCGCGTTGCGAAGGCAGTCACGCACGAACGCGCCGTGGTCGCGCGTCGACAGCGAACCCGACGCGTGCACGCGATAGTACGCCATGACCCCGGGGACGTACTGAAAGCGGCCCCCTCGAAGCGCACAGTCGAGGGCGAACCGCGCATCCTGTATGACTGGCAGCGCCTCGTTCCATGTCCCCACCGCGTTCACGATCCTTCGCGTAAATAGATAAGCGGCTGGAGGGCACCAAAAGCGCAGAAATAGCTCGATCTCTGGCTCGCCGACTATCTCTCGGACGACCTCTCCTGGTATCGCGTCATCGACGTGGCCCTCCTTGAATCGTTGCCAATCTCCATAGGCCACATCCGCCCCGGTCGCCTTCAAAGCAGCCAGCTGTTTCGCGATTTTCCCGGGCGCGAGGCGATCGTCGGCATCAAGGTACTGGATGTAATCGCCCCGCGCCTTCGCCGTGCCCACGTTTCTCGCTCGACTCGCTCCGGCGTGATCCTGCACGAGAACATGACTGACTCCGCCGTCCCGCCGCGCAATGGCGACGCTATCGTCAGTAGATCCATCGTCAATCACGATAACCTCAAGATTGTCGATGCCCTGGTCGTGTACGCTCTGCAGCGCGGCTTGGAGCCATCGCCCGCCGTTATAGCAAGGGATAACAATGGATATCAGGGGCGTCGCCAAACCTGAGTCCTCACCACGGGGTCAATCGACTCTCGCGCGCGGCACAACGCAAGCCACGCGGCAAACATCGCATCCGACTACACTGAACGTCGCACGATAAATCCCTTACCGTGTCCGCCGAATTCTATGAAGGGCTCGGCGGTGAATTTAGGATTCACGTGCAGAAACTCGGTGAACGCCTTTTGTTCCCCTCTCATTTCCTGATTCTCAAAGCTTGTCCAGTCATCAAACAAGATCACACATGCCTCTCCGACCAGCGGTTCTAAGAATTCCAGGACGAGGCGCGCCGAAGAGTAAAGATCGCAGTCGATCACGCACAAAGAACATCGTCTCAGCTGATATCTTTGTCGCGTAGCTCTAGTCAACGTCTCGTCGTACCAGCCTTCCACAAGATGTGTTTTGTCCCAGTCGACACCGTACGTCGTTAGGAACATCTCCACATCTCGCCGCGCGCACGTATATGCCCCCTCTTGGAACTCGCCACCTGTGTCGGGGCCTTCGATGCGCGGCAAACCAAAGAAGGAGTCGAACCCAAAGAAGCGCAGATCACGAATTCCCATGTCGGCCGCCAACGCTTGCGTGTACCAGAACGTGAACCCGCGATATACGCCGAACTCTAGGTAATCGCTCCCTTCGGCTAAGCCTCTCTCGCTGCACCACCGAAGACCCTTATTCACCGCGATGAGCAGATGTGGCGTACAAGGCGCAAATACCCTGTCAGCTGGTCTGAACCTCCTCTTGAGAGTTCTGGCGGATTCTAAAAGGCCTATCGACCTCAGGGCCTTTCGCACCAGCAAGTTGGCCATTGCCTTTAAGACTCCTCCTCGCTCTCAGGAATCACAGTGTCCCGCAACCAAGCGAGGGTCAGCTGCCGTCCCCTATCGAGACCGATCCGCGGCGACCAGCCGAGCACCCGGCACGCCTTCTCTGCGGAATAACGGCTCGTTCCAGCGCAGAACACGTCGGACAGCCAGACAGGTGGGGGATTCTCATTTCGCGTCTCACGCATCCGTCCAGTTGCGTGGCCTCGCCAGGCCCGGGCCGCGCCGACAGTCGCCGGCGCGTACCGGTCAACCAGTTTGAGCGCGCCACCTAGGACAGGTGCATTTCTCGCGGCATACGTCAAGCGCGGATCCAAAGCGATGTCGCGTACTACTCGCAACAAGCGCGTTCGCCTGGCCTTTCGATTAAGTGCCGCAAGTTCGCGCCGTGTGAACGACGGAAGATCCTCGCCGAATCGACCAAGCAGTGGCTCAAGAAACTCCCGCCAACTAACATATCCGTCGGTCACTATAAACCGCTGGCCATGCGCGACTTCGAGCCTGGCTGCCAGTAGCATCGCGTCAAGAAGGTTCTCGACGAACGTGTAGTTCGCTGTGCCTTTTCCCCCATCGACCCAGCAAAATGCACCTTGCTTAGCCAAGCGCACCGGCAACTCGGAGTAGGTACGACCCCCTGGTCCATACACGCACGATGGGTTCAGAACTATGATTCTCGTGAACCCAGACGAGGTGCTTCGCTCAAGGCACCAGCGCTCCATCCGCGCCTTGCTTCTACCGTACTCTCCACCCACCGGATCATAGGGCCACGATTCGTCGACTGTCGCCGCATCGGGTCGGCCAAATACGTAGATGCTGCTCAATATCACGACGCATTCGCATCTCTCGGCGATGGCGCCCTCGACCACGTTTCGTGTACCCTCGATCGTGACTCTCGACGCATCGTGGCCGCTGCTTCCATATGCAAGGTGAAAGACCCACCGCGCACCTTTGAGCGCGTGTCTCACCTCGCCGCCATTCAACAAGTCGACGCGAGGCATCGAGACTGGGAACCGGGCAACCGACGAACACGTTCGATAACCTCGCACCGGAACACACACGCCCTCAACACCTTCCTCATACAACCGCCGAACCAGATGCGACCCGATGAACCCCGTTCCTCCAGTCACGCAAGCGAGGCCACTTCCGAGCATCTGCCGGTTGCCAGCGAGACGCGGCTCCGATTGCGCGAACATCCGCCGTTGCCCGTACGCCCACTCAACTATGGTCGCTGCTCCCGCCGCCTCCTCGGCTCCGACTCTCGGATCCGTGCCACGCCGTATCGCCTCGCAGAATTCATGTAGCTGCTGCGCGAAACACGACGTTAGAGTATTCGGCCAATCTCCATTCGCGAATGGACGAACTGGGGATAGCGTGATGCCGGCCTCTTCACCACTCGGCCGCCACACGCAGCTTGCATCGACTCCCTTCGCGACACTCAGGTCGCCTCGGGTCCCGTGGAAGATCAGTGTATTGCGAAGCCTACGCGTCCTCGAAAGTGCGATCCGGATTGTGCGTCCCGTTTCAGACTGCAGCTCGAGGACGGCGTTCGCCTCGACCCCGCCAGCGTAATCGTCGGTGTACTTAGAAGGAATCAACGTGCCGGCGGCAAACTCGCGCGCGAGATCGAGGTAGTGTACGCCCATGTCCGCGAGGACCCCGCCGTTCTCTTTCCGGAAGAACTCCCCCGAATCAGACAGCCAAGCGTACGGCTGCCCATCTTCGAAATCGAGCGAGAGGAGCTCACCGATCAGACCGCGTGCTATAGCTTGTCTCGCCGCTTCAATACTCGGAAGCAGCCGCCGTACCATACTTACGGCAAGCACTCGCGCGGCCGCCCGGGCCTCGTCGCGTAGCCGCAGGCAAGCGACATGGCTCAGCGCGAGCGGCTTTTCGCAAAGGACATGGAGCCCTCGGCGTAACGCGCAGGATGTAGCGTTCTCATGCGAGGCATTCGGTAACGCAATGACAACTCCGTCGAATTGGGCAACCAGGTTGGGCTCATCCAGTACTGTTTGAAAGTCCGCCCTCTCCGTCTTCGTTCCCGGGTACCGTGCGGTCAGGGCGCAAAGAGCATCTGCTGCGCGGTCGACCACGCGCACGTCCAGAGGCGGATCCAGCATCGCGATAGCCGGCAGATAATATTCTCGTGTTACGGCGCCGCCGCCCAAAACGAGCAGTCTCACCGCGGAATGCCTCCGTGCCTAGGTCGTCGAAAGGACGATGAGCACATGGTCCTTCGCAGCACGCCACCAGGGCGGCGACGTCCACCGAGCTGCCCTCCCAAGTAGCGGCACTTTATTCACCACTCCGGGCGATACTCCTTTCCGGATCAGTCGGCGAGCAAGGGTATATGCCGTCGCGCGGACCAAGCCCCTCGACCACTCGGCCGTACTTGTGGGCTCGGACGACAGGTAGCGTACCCATCGGATTGACATTCCGAGCTTGATCGCCGCCCACTGGAACCACCTTCGACTGAGAAAGCTCACGTGTTCGGGAAGTGAGCAGTACCAGTAATCACAGCCAAACAAGCGCCACGGAACGGTATCCG
Organism: Candidatus Rokuibacteriota bacterium; assembly: GCA_003220335.1. GTDB lineage: Bacteria > Methylomirabilota > Methylomirabilia > Rokubacteriales > CSP1-6 > AR12. Next base: position 6,991 of record QHSB01000060.1, on the reverse strand, counting down.
TGGCTCCGGTAAGGACGATGAGGCTGCCACCGGGGGACAACTTCCCCGCAAGGATGCTCAGCATAGCGACCGGGTTCACCACGTGCTCGAGCACGTCGCACAGCACCATAACTCCGACGTGTTCACTGAGCTCCACGAGCTCATCCAGTGAACCACACACCCAGAACCCCTTATCCCTGGCAATCGTCCGAGCTGCCGCACTCGGTTCGATCCCAAGCTTCCGCCACGATCCGGGCAACCACTCGAGGAAACTTCCACTAAAGCAGCCGACGTCCATCACGGTTCTGTTCGGGCTATACCTCAGCATCAGCTCCAACACCTGAGGCCAGTACGGCCGTGGGTTGTCGCAGGCCCACACCGTTGCAGGGAGTCGTGCATATAGACCATTCAGGACCGACTGGGACACATACGGCTCCCGGAAGTACATATCGCACTCGCTGCAATGGAGGAGGTCTCCGGATTCCAATGTCACTTCGACGGGTAGCCCGCCGAACGTTTGGCGCAACTCCGGCAGGCGGCCACAATTCTTCCAGAAGAGGCTCCCGCACGCCGGACAGGCGCTGACTCGAAGGGCGTCGCGATCTGGGCGCAGGCGAGCGGGCGTGCTAATCCCGGCTGTTCTGGATTGAAATCTCATATGGCACGTTCAGCAAGCCGGTCCATTTGTGCATTGAATGGGTTACTGGCTCAGCCGCAAGGATCAATGCCGTCGGTCTCTCACGCCGGACAACGCGGCTCGCTGTCCATCCCTTCCTAGTCCCCACGCGTAGCCTCGGAGCCCTGCACCGCTCTCTCGCGGCGTCGCGCCACTACCCTCGCTGGCACTCCCGCCACCACTGTCTTGGCATCGATGTCGCGCGTCACTACGGAACCGGCACCGACGACCGCCCCCTCGCCAATGTGGATCCCTGGCAAAATCACGCAGTTCGACCCGATCCAGGCGTCGTCCTCGATCGTCACGGGTTTCCTCACCACCGTGTAATACATGATGTCCTGTCCGTAATCGTGCGTCCGCGATGCAATCGCCGTGTGAGCACCGATCATGACGCGATTGCCGATGTAGACACCGCCCCCACCCCACACGTGCACGAATGCCGCGAGCGAGACCTCCTGGCCGAGGTGGACCGTCTCCGGTTCCGCCACCACCACGGGCCACTGGATACTCACATCCTGACCGCAGGATCCGAGACTGCTCTTGAGGTTGAGAATATCCGCGTGCGTTTTGACCTGTTGCACCAGGCTGAATAACCGCGTGCGGAAGACGATGAGAAGGAGCGCTTTGAGCCACTCCACAAGTCCGCGATGGAGCCAGCGTCTAAGACGCATCGGCCTTCCAGCTAGCCACTATCGTCGTCAGCCCCAACCGATTATCAAAGCCCTTTCCGAGATGCATCCGCGGCTCGATGATGAGTGAGCCCACCTTGTCGACCCACTCGTAGATTTCGCCGTAGCGCCCGAATACTCCCGCCGACACAGCGTACATGCCGGGCACCAGGACATTCACGTCCAGTCGAGCAGCGCACCGATGCGTTCCGCGTGTCATCTCGACCGGATCCATGGCGTCGTATTGGAATGTGCTCAAGATCACCTGGTCGTCGCGGCCCGAGAAGAGGATCCAACAACTCGCCGTCGTCCGCTCGACCTGCACGCTTAGCTCCAACGACAGCCTCAACGGTTCCCACACCGCGAAGCTATTTCGCAGCTGACCTGAGTCGTCTTCGATCGTGATGCGCTCGATGCGTACGGCGCCACTGCCGCGGATCCTGCATTCATCTTTCACGGCGAGCACCGGCGAGGACTCGGTGACGTCCCCGGTGCCAAGGTATATATCGGCGAGTTCGGCGATCGGCCCCATCCGAGTGCAGACGCCCTGCTCGAGTAATATGCCTTTATGACAGAGGGATTTGATCGCACCGATGTTGTGACTGACAAAGATGACAGTCCGACCTTGGTGTGCGACGGCTCCCATCTTCCCGAGGCACTTTTTTTGGAACGCCGCATCGCCGACCGCCAACACCTCGTCCACGAGGAGAATCTCCGGCTCCAGGTGTGCGGCGACGGCGAAGGCCAGCCGCATGTACATCCCGCTCGAGAAGCGCTTGACCGGTGTGTCGATGAACTGCTCCACCTCGGCGAACGCGACGATCTCGTCGAACTTTCGAGCGACTTCCCTCCGTTTCATGCCGAGGATCGCGCCGTTGAGGTAAATGTTCTCGCGTCCCGTCAGTTCGGGATGAAAACCCGTCCCTACCTCCAACAACGACCCGACGCGGCCGTGGATCTCAACCCGGCCCGATGTCGGCCATGTGATCCGCGACAGGATCTTGAGCAGCGTGCTCTTGCCCGCTCCATTCCGTCCGATCACGCCGACCACTTCTCCACGCCGGATGTCGAAGCCGACATCGTTCAAGGCCCAGATGCTGGCGTCGCTGCTATCCGACCTGCTCCGGGAGCGTCTTGAGGCCGAACCGATGTGCCGGAACGGCGCGTAGATCGCGTTCGTCAGTGTGTCACGCAGCGCCCGGTAGGGCTCACGGTGCCCGATACGGTAGCGCTTGCTCAGATGATCAACGCGTACTGCGATATCGCCCATGGCTGTCACACCAGGTCAGCGAACGTATTTTCCATCCGGGCGAAATAGTAGAGGCCGCTGATGAGGATCAACACCACGGCCGCGACCGACACGGCGAGGAGGGCCCCTGGTCCCTCGGCCTTGCCCAGCAGCGCCCAGCGAAAACCCTCGACAACGCCGGCCATGGGGTTCAGGCCGTAGAGCGCACGCCAGGCTTCGGGAATGAGGCTACTAGGGTAGGCCACCGGGGTGGCGAAGAGCCAGAACTGGGCGAGGAACGCCAGCGTGTAGCGCACGTCCCGATACTGAACATTGAGGGCGGCTAGCCAAAGCCCGACGGCGAGGGCCGTGACGACCGCGAAAAGGACGAACAGGGGCAGCGTGAGGACGGCCAGCCCGGGGAGAATTCCATAAAATGCCATCATGCCTAGCAGAACGAGGAAACCGATCGCGAAATCCATGAGCCCACCACAAACCGCAGCGATCGGGACGACGAGTCGGGGGAAATAGACCTTGGTGATGAGGTGCTGGCTGCCCACGATGCTGTTGCTCGACTCCGCGAGGGCGTGAGCGAAGAGCTGCCAGGGCAGCAGTGCGCAGTAAACGAAGATCGGGTACGGGATGCCGTCGGAGGGCATCTTGGCGAGATGACCAAAAAAGACGCTGAAGACGACCATCGTGAAGAACGGCTGGATGATGGCCCAGGCCGCGCCGATTACCGTCTGCTTGTAGCGCACCTTGACGTCGCGCCACGTGAGGAAGTACAGCAGTTCGCGGTAGTTCCAGACCTCGCGCAGATTCGCCGCCACGGCGATGTTCTGAGTCGTGGCGCGCCACCCTTGGAGAGCCGCCAGCGCCCAGGCTCGGGACCAGTGAAGGTGACCCGCCTGCCACTGCTGGCGCGCACTCTCGAGTCCGCTCACTCGAAGCAGTCCGCCGAGGCCCTCCGACCAACCGTCGCAGTGGTGGCGCAAGGGCCCGCGCAGCCAGGCTCCGAAAGGAAACACGAACCCCTGCTTGGCGCGCCGCGAACGGATCACTTGCGGAAGCAGATCGCCCACCGCGTCGACCAGCAGGCTCTTCGGCCGTCCTCCGTTGCGCTTGGCCGCATCCGGCAGCCGGAGCGCCGTCTCGACCAGGCGGTCGTCCAGAAGCGGCACGCGCACCTCCAGCGAGTGCGCCATGCTCATCACGTCGATGTCGCGGAGAAGCTGGTCCCGCGTGTAGGTTCCGAGCTCGGCCCGGCTCACCCAGGAGAACGCGTCCGAGCCGCCATCGCGGTCACCAGCCCGATCGGCGATGTGACGGACGGGGTCGAAGGCCCCAGCCGCCGCGCTCCACACGTCCGGCGTCACGAGCGACTGGACCTCACTGGACGAGAAGAGACCGCGGCAGGCCAGATAGGCGCTGGCGCGAGAGGCGGGCCGATCGAGCGCGTCTGCGATCTTTCGCCACCGAGCCTGGGCGGTGAAGGTCTGGATGCCGGCCCGGGCTAGCGCGGTGCCGCCACGCGCCCGCTGCGCCCATTGCACCGCTTGGAGAACCCGCGGCACACCACGGAACGTGTTGCCGTAACCACCGAACAGCTCGTCACCCCCGAGGCCCGAGAGCGCGACCGTCAGGCCCGCCTCGCGCGCGGTCTTCGAGACGAAGTAGGAGTTGATCCCGTCGATGCTGGGCTGATCCATCGCGGTGAAGATCTCCTCGAGCTCAGCGGAAACATCCGCGGCCGTGATGATCCGCTCGTAGTGCTCGGCGCCGACTGCGTCGGCGACGGCGCGCGCGTACGGCGCCTCGTTGTACTCGCTCTCGTCGAAGGCCATCGAGCAGGTGCGGATCGGGCCGGAGGTCACGCGTCGCATCAGCGTGACCACGGCGCTCGAGTCGAGCCCTCCGCTGAGAAAGGCTCCGAGAGGCACGTCGCTCACCAGGTGCGACCGCACGGCGTCTTCGAGGACGGTTCGCAGCATCTCGACGATCGCGGTCCGGACTATCGGCTCGCGCGACGGCACCGGCGCTTTCCAGTATCGTCGGGCCTCGGGACCGCGCGATACCGCACCGACGTCGATGGCCAGCGTCGTGGCCGGTTCGAGCGCATAGATGCCCTCGTAGATGGTGTGCGGGCTCGGCACGGAGCCCAGCGACAGATAGCCGACGAGTCCCGGCGCGCTGATGTCACGGCTGAGCAACCCCGAGGCGATCAGAGCCTTCAGCTCGGACGCGAAGAGAAACGCCTCGGGTGTCCGAGCATAGTAGACCGGCTTGATGCCGAGACGGTCGCGTGCGAGCAGCAGGCGCCCACCCGTTCCATTCCGGAGATCGAGGATCGCGAAGGCGAACATCCCGCGCAGCCGCTCCACGACCGCATCGCCCCACCGCTCGTACCCCCTCAGGATCACCTCCGTGTCGCTTCGCGATCGGAATGTACAGCCACGCGCCTCGAGCTCGTCTCGCAGTGCGTCCGCGTTGTAGATCTCTCCGTTGTGTGTGATCTGGATCGTCCCGTCCGCCGTCGCCATCGGCATCCGACCGGCCGGGGAGAGATCACGGATCGCCAGCCGGCAGTTCACGAGACCGGCTGCGCCGTTGCGCGAAAGGAAGACGTCCGCGTCATCGGGGCCTCGATGCGTCATCGCATCGCGCATGGTGAGCAAGCATCGGGGAGCGTCGGGAAGTGATCTCGGCCGACTCAGCACGAGCCCCGCGATGCCACACATCGGCTACGGCCTCAGATGTTCCTCAGGCCAGCGACAGGTTGGGTCATCGGCGGCATCCACACGCTCAGCGAAACAGCGACCGGAACAGAAGCGAGGCGATCCCGCGCTGCCGCAGCAACGACAAGATGAGATCTCGGTGCCAGTTGAACCGCGCGGTCTGCTGAATCATGCTCTGAACATCGTCGGTGGCCAAGGCGCGAATGAGCGTTCCCACGTCACGATCGGGGAGCTTGACGAGAAGGTCCCTGAACCAGTCCCCGACGCGCAGCTCGTGGCCGAGCCGCTCCTGCCATCGCGTCTCATAGACGCTCAGGAATTGCGCATCGAGCCGACCGGCGTGGAGGGCATCGATCAATACGTCGGCGGCGAGTGCGGCCGTCAGGAGACTGTAGTAGATACCTCCCCCGGTCGTGGGCTTGGTGAAGCCACCGGCGTCCCCGGCCACGACGACTCGGGCCGCATACGACGTCGCGGTGAGCTTTAGTGGGAGCAGCCGCGTGGTGGGTGTCGGGGGAGTCTCGCGGAGCTGTCTGGCGATCTCCGGACGCTCGGTGAAATGCCGCAAGTACTTCGCCGCGTCGCGCTTCGCGACCAGTCCCACTTTCAGCCGGGGCCGCCCATCGCGCAGAACCGGGACCATCCAGATGAAGCCCTCGGGTGCCACGTGCCGGCCCACATGGAGCTCGACCCGTTCGGTTGGCTCGGCATCGACCTCGATCTGGGCCGTGTGGAGCAGACGTCCCGGCAGTCCGAGCCCGAGTTGCCGCTGAAATCGGTACGAGGCGCCACAGGCGAGAAGGCAAGCGTGTGCGACGATCGATTCGCGACCGACGCGCACCGTGACCGCCTTCGCGGTGGACGCGAGGCCATCGACGAAAGCCCCCAGCCGCAAGATGGCGCCGGCGGCGACCGCTTGCGCAGCGAGGGTCTCGTCAAAGGCCGCGCGATCGATCGTCAAGATCTCCTCGCCATCGGCGGCCCACGTGATGTCGCAGGCCTCACGGTCCGGCCCGACGAGACGAGCGTGCTGTAGACGGCTGAGGATGATGTCGGCGGGAATCTTCACGAGCTTCGTCATCTCGGCGGACACGATTCCCGTGCAATGCGTGGGGCGTCCGATGTGGCGGTGCTCCTCGAGCACGATCACGTCGCAGCCGGCCTCGGCTAGTCGACGGGCCGCGAGCAGGCCGGCCGGACCCCCACCGATGATGACGACGTCAATCACGTACCGTGGTCCTCAAGTTGGAGCGGCTCGGCAGCAAAGCCAGGCGCGAAAGGACTCACTCTCGCCTCGCGGCTCCGCCCTCTCACTTACAGGTGAGCAGACCGCTGACAGCCGTTGGGGTGCGCGAGCCCCGTCGTAGGCGGGAAGATAAGGACGGCGGTGCGCGCCGTCAAGCGGTTTCTTTTCGTCGAGTGCACACTCTTCAATCAAGGCGTGAGGGGTATCACGCCCGCGATACCGTTGCCGCCATCGACGAGCTGCGCGAGAAGTGCCGCACGTGGCGGCTATCAGCTGTCCGGGTGCTTGACAGACGTGGCTTTGATGCCTATGATCCGACCGACAGTACGAAGCCTCGCTTCCAACGTCGGCACGCCCCGCGGCAGAACCGACAGGACGGAGGTCGCTCGCGATGAGCATTCGACTTCGCTACACGGTGCGCCTGTTGACCGATCTCGTGCTCCCCATTGTCGCCGCCAG
>QHSB01000595.1 GCA_003220335.1 Candidatus Rokuibacteriota bacterium | reverse complement strand
GGTGCGTGATCTCATCGCCGTCGCGCGGCGGCTGCCGGTGGAGGGACGGACGGCGTGGGACGACCCGCGCATCCGCCAGCGGCTGTCGCAGCTCCTGATCGACTGCGAGGCGATGAAGTACACGCGCTTCCGCGCGCTGACCCGGCAGATCCGTGGCGAGGCGCCGGGGCCCGAGGGCTCGATCCTGAAACTCTCCGGCACCGAGATCGGGGTGCGTATCGCGGATGCCGCCGGTGAATTGCTCGGCATGCACGCGCTCGTGAACCAGGGGTCCGAGCTCGTGCCCGACGCGCCGCGCTGGTTCAATCGCCTGGTGGCCGCGCGGCAGTACACGATCTCCGCCGGCACCAGCGAGATCCAGCGCAACATCATCGGCGAGCGCGTCCTGGGGCTGCCGAAGGGCTGAGCTCAGGCGGGCCGTAACATGACGCCGGAGCAATGGCTCACGCCGACGCTTGCAGCGGCCTACCCTGGCTTCGTCTGGATCGTGCGTTTGTTATCAGTGATCGCTGCTGCGGAGATCGTGGGCGCTGTCGGACTGAGCCTGGTGATGACTCGCACTACGCCTCGGCTGGATCCGGTAGCGGCGGCAGGGGTTCACGACGTTGCGCGCCGCTTCGCCAAGGCACGCGCGGCCATCCTGATCGTGGCGTTGTCAACGCTCGTGCTCTGGGTCGTCGGCTCCGTCCTGTTCGGGCTCTCCGCCGAGCGCAATGAGCTCCTCCTCGTCGTGGTGTTGGGTCTCGTCGGGGCCCCGGCCTACGCCATGATGAGCATTCTCTCGAGCGCAATGAGGCGCACCGCCGATATCACCGGCCGTGGCGGCAGCCTTCGGAAAGACTGAAGCCTAGCGGCCGGCGAGGCGCGCGACGACCGGCGCCGACGACGTCAGTCGTCGTTGCCCTGGTGCTTGTCATCGCTCCGGGCGCCGCCGGTCGCGTCGGCGACACCGTTGCCCGTGCGGATGTCCTCGCCGTTGACGAAGATGTTGTCGACGACGGCCAGCCCGACGCCGTTCGGATCCTGGGCCGTCGCCACCTCGGTGCCCTCGTCATAGAGAATGGTGATGCTGACGATCTTGCTGCCCGGCGGAATCGGTGGAAACTGCTGCGCGGCCTCGAATCGGACACGGCTCCACTCGGCCGGATCCTGAGGCGCCGGCGTCGAGGCGGCGTTGGCGCACCCGCCGACGAAGTGTGAGGTATTCGGCCCCGTGGCCGGCTTGGCCACCACGTTGAAGCGTGGCGCGCCGGCCCCACAGTGCCCGCCGTTGCGATAGTCGAACCCCAGCGTGAACGCGGCGTCCACCGTCATCCCCTTCACGCCGGTGATCCGTGCGCCCGCGGACGAGCAGTCGGTGCTGGGCCCGTTCTTCGACAGCAGCAGGCCGCGATGAGGATCATCGGCGGTGGCCGGCACGCCGTTGAGCGCGGCGTCGCCGTCACCGTCGGGCAAGCCCATACCGCCCAGCCAGGCGGCGGTCACGATGTGGCTCCCGGCGGCGGGAGGACCGCAATCCCCGGCCTTGCCGATGAACACGAAGGGAACGGCGCTCAGCGAATCGGCGGCCGGCGCCGGCAACGGCCAGAGTCCGGCGACGACGATCAGGGCATACGCGGTGGCCATACGAATAGAATGTCTGACCTGCATTGACCTGCTCTCCTGTTGAATGGTGAAGCCAAGCTCGGGATCGACGGTCGGTCTTGTCCCTCCTCTCCGGAACCGTCGCTACTTCGGGGCGACGTCCCTCAAGAGTTTCGCCGCCGTATCGCGGACGGCGGGTGAGCTGTCGTCCGCCGCGGCCACCTCGAGGGCCTGCCGCGCGCGGACGTCCCGGGCGGCCTGCTCGCTGAGCCGGGTCAGCGCCTTGATGCGCACCCGCGGCTCCGGATTGCTCGCGGCCAGCCGGAGAACCGGCTCCAGCGGAAGCGCGCGCTCGCTGCCCACGATGTCCAGCGCCCGCTCGAGCAGGCCGGGATTCGACTCACGCCCGAGAACCTCCACGACCGCGTCGAGCGCCGCCCGCTGATCGAGATTGGCCGCGAGGTCTTCGAGCGCCCGCGCGCGCTCGCGGGGATCGGGATCGGCGAGCGCGGCGCCGCGCAGGCGCGCCACGTCGGCGCCCTCCGGCTCCGGCGTCCGGGCGGAGTCGTCACCCGCCGGCGCGGCGCCGTCGGTCACCCGAATGCGCACGTCGGTCACGCGCGCAATCTCGTCGAGAATCGCCCGCCGCGGCACGTCCTCGGCGTGGAGCGACAGCAGGCCGTTCGACAGCTCGACGGAAAGATCCGCCGCGCCGGCGGCGCGCGGCGCCGTCGTCACCGCGCCGAGCGCGGCGAGCAGGAGCCCGAAGCCCGCGAGGCTGATCGTTCTCATGGAGCAGCGATGCTGCCTCACGGACGTCGCCGACGCAATCTTTAGGTGAACTTTTCGAGATTACTATCGGCACCTGTGAAAAAGTTTACCAGGGTTGACACCGCGCGCCGGCGAATGAAGGATCGGGCGGCTGCCGCCGCCGTCGGCGACCTAGCGGCCGGCGAGCCGCGCGACGACCGGCGCCAGCGCGTCCATGAACGGCTCGTGCGTCATGATGTAGGAGATGCCCCAGCGCTCGCGCCGCGCGCGCAGATCGTCGACCATCTGGTCCGCCGTGCCGACGAGCGCGTAGGGGCTCGCGAGAATCTCGTCGGGCGTGAGCTGCGCCCAGCGGCCCGTCGCCAGCTCCTCGGCCGCCTTGCGGCGATCGTCGGTCACGACCACCCGCTGCACGAGCGCGTTCAGCTCGAGCCGGTCGAATCGATCGGCCGCCGCCTCGCCCACGAGGCGCACGCACTCGTCCACGCTCGCCGCACGAAAGCCCGCGACGTCCGGCTCCCTGCCGCCCTGCCGGAACGCGATCCCGGTGAGGCCGACGATGTCGGCTTCTCGCGCGGCCAGCCTGAGAAGGCGCGGGGCATGGCCGCCGGACCGCCTCGCCCAGCCGCTCGACGCGCGTGGCGCCGGGGTCGAAGGCGAGCCCCGCCTGCTCGTATTCGGACTGCATGTGCCCGGCGCCGAGACCGAGCTCGAGCCGACCGTCGGAGAGCACGTCGAGCGTCGCCGCCTCGCGCGCCAGCAGCGCGGGATGGCGGAAGTCGTTGTTGAGCACCGCGGTCCCGACACGCAGGCGCGTCGTCGCCGCCGCGGCGGCGGCCAGCGCGGGAAACGGCGCGAGCAGGTCGGCGAGGTGGTCCGGGACGAGCAGCACGGCGTAGCCGAGGGCTTCGACCTTCCGCGCCTTGTCCGCCCATTCGGCCTGCGAGGCCGCCGTTCGCACGTTGATGCCGAACCGGAATGGCCTCATGAGCGAATCATGGCATCAGCAGTGGCGGCACGGCGGGAACTCGCGCGAGTAGACGGGCTGTTTCAGGAACTCCTCGGGGTTGTACTTCCAGAACTGGCTCACCCTCGGGTACGTATGGATGACGGTGTTCTGTAGCGTGCCGCCGACGCGTTCGACCTTACGGACGTAGATGTTCTGCGTCGGGTTGCCGTAGGCGTCCATCTCCACCGGGCCGCGCGGCGCGTCGGTGATCTTCACCCCTCGCAGCGCGGCCATGAAGGCCGCGCGATCCTCGACCCTGCCGCCGATCGCCTTGATCGCCTCGCCGACGATGCGCGCCCCCGTGTAGCAATTCTCGCCGTAGAACCCCGGCGTGCGCTGATACGCCTTCTCATAGGCGGCGCGAAAGCGCTGGTTGGCCGGCGTCTCGAGCGCGGCGGAATAGTGGTGCGCGGTGATGACGCCGAGCGACTCGTCACCGAGCTGCGGCAGCACGTGCTCGTCCGTGTAGGTACCGTTGGCGATGAGCGGGATCCTGCCGCGCAGCCCGCTGTCCGCCCACTGCTTGGCGAAGAGCAGCGTCCAGCGTCCGAGCCCGTTGACGAACACGGCGTCGGCGTCCTTGCGGATCTGCGAGACGTACGGCGCAAAGTCCTGGACGTTGAGCGGCACCCAGATCTTCTGGATCACCTGGCCGCCGTTGTCCTCGAACGACCTGTGGAACCCGCCCACGGTCTCCCAGCCGAACGCGTAGTCCAGCCCGATCGTGACGATCTTCCGGTAGCCGAGCGTCCTGGCCGCGTACTCGCCGAACGGGTGCATGTTGCCGCCCGCGGAGAAGCCGGTGCGGATGAGCCACTTCGGCCGCTTGCGCTGCGTGAGATCGTCGGCAGAGTTGATCGGATAGATCGTAGGGATGCCCTGCGCCTCGATGTAGGGCACGAGCGCGTAGGCGACGTTGGAGAGGATGACGCCGGCGAGCATGTGGACGCGGTCGTTCTCGACCAGCTTGCGCGCCTTCGTGAGCGCGGTGGCCGGCAGCCCCTCGTTGTCCTCCAGCGTCACCTCGAGCTTGCGCCCGCCCGCCTGCCAGCCCGTCTCCTGCCAGTACAGCTCGCAGCCGCTGTACATGTCCTTGCCGGCGGCGGCGATGGCGCCCGACAGCGGCGAGAGGAAGCCGATCCTGATCGGCCCCTGCGCAGCCGCCTCGCCGGCGACGAGCGCGAGGAGCGACGCGGTCACGAGCCCCAGCCTGACGATGCGCATGCGCGCCTCCTGAGCCGTATACTCTGCGCCGTGATCCTAGCAGCGCGCTGAACGAACTTCGACCACCTAGAGGAGCGCCATGGAGATCGATCGCCCGTTGCCGAATCCGATGACGCCGGAGGCCAAGCCGTACTGGGACGGCCTGCGCGAACAGAAGCTGATGCTGCCGAAGTGCGGCGCCTGCGGCCACGTGTTCTGGTATCCGCGCGTCGCTTGCCCGCGTTGCCACACGCGGAACATCGGCTGGATCCAGTCGAAGGGGCGGGGCACGCTGCACGCGTTCGAGATCGGCTACCAGTCGTTCAACAAGGCGTTCAAGGTCCCGCCGCCGTACGTCCTGGCCATGGTCGAGCTGGCCGAGGGTCCGCGCATGCTGTCGAATCTCATCAACGTCGAGGCCGATCCCAAGACGCTCCGGTGCGACATGCCGGTGGAGGTCGTGTTCACCAAGCTGACGGACGAGGTCACCCTGCCGCTGTTTCAGCCGGTGCGGTGAGCGCCATGGCCAACCTGCGCGACCTCTCCAGCGTCGCCTGCATCGTGGGCGTGGACGAATCCGACGAGATGGGCACCCTGCCGCACAAGAGCCAGCTGAGCCTGCACGTGGAGGCGGTGACCAACGCCGTGCGCGATGCCGGGCTGAAGGTCTCCGACATCGACGGCGTCTTCACCGCCGGCCAGCACTCCCCCGCCACCATCGGCGAGGCGCTGGGGATCACCGCGCGTCACGTCGACGGCACGACGGTTGGCGGCTGCTCCTTCATCATCATGGTCGGCCACGCGGTGGCGGCGCTGCACCACGGGCTCTGCGACGTCGCCGTGATCTCGCACGGCGAGTCGGGGCGCTCGCAGGTCGGCGTGAGCCCGCGGCGCGACACGGCCATCCCCGGCCAGTACGAGGCGCCCTTCGGCTTCGGCCCCGCGCCCACGATGTTCGGCCTCATCACCACGCGCCACATGCACCGCTACGGCACCACCCTCGAGCAGTGGGCGCAGGTGGCCGTCTCCACCCGCCAGTGGGCGGCGCTGAACCCCAAGGCGCTGCGGCGCGAGCCGATCACCGTCGCCGACGTCCTCAAGGCGCGGCCGGTCGTCTACCCGTTCACGGTCCTGAACATCTGCCTCGTCACCGATGCCGGCGGCGCCGTCGTGCTGACGCGGGCCGACCGCGCGAAGGACTGTGCCAAGAAGCCGGTCTACGTGCGCGGCCTCGGCGAGGGCACCGAGCACGTCAGCCTCACGCAGATGAAGGACCTCACCTTCAGCGAGGCCACGCGCATCTCGGGCGAGAAGGCGTTTCGCATGGCGGGGGTGGGTCCGGGCGATTTCCAGCACGTCATGCTCTACGACGCGTTCACGTCGGGGCCGCCGATCATGCTGGAGTCGCTCGGCATCGCCAAGCGGGGCGAGGGCGTGCGCTTCTTCGAGGAGGGTCGCTCGACGCCGGGCGGCTCGCTGCCGATCAACACGAACGGCGGGGGCCTCTCCTACACGCACACGGGGATGTACGGCATCTTCCCGATCATCGAGGCCGCGCGCCAGCTGCGCGGCGAGGGCGGCCCGCGCCAGGTGCCCGGGCTCAGGACGTCGCTGGTCAACGGCATGGGCGGGATGCTCTCCGCCGCCGGCACGCTGGTGCTGTCGAACGAGCGCTAGGCGGACTCGACGGGGGACGGTCAGGCGAAGACGTCGTCGACGCTGATCCTGACGTCGGGGACCCCCGCGCCGGCGTACAGCGGTAGCTTGACGGTCTGGTTGTAGCGGAGCGAGCTTTCGGCAACCTCAACGACCAACAGAACGTCGTCGGGCCTCGGCGCGCCCCTCCGGTAGGAGTGAGAGCGCAGCAGGGCCAGATCGGGCTCGGGGACCGAGTCGATGGCAAGCCGAGCGGACCCCTGAACCCAGACCAGCGCGCGATCGCCGACACCGGCGACGAGACGCTTGTTGAGGTTGGCGACGCATGCCGCGTG